>QQVI01000301.1 GCA_003388545.1 Actinomycetota bacterium | reverse complement strand
GCGAGACCGGCTACGACGAAGCTGTTCAGTCGGTGGCCCGCGCCATGACCGGGCTCGGCTTCGCAATGGACCCCGACATCTCCGGCCAGAGGCTCCTCACCTCACACTGTCCTTTCGGTGAGGCCGCTACCAACCATCCCGAGGTGGTTTGCTCCCTCGACCGTGGCATCGTCTCCGGCCTCTTCGGTGAGCTTTCGGTCCCATGCAACCCGGTCCTAATCCCCCACCTCCGCCAGGACGAAGACTGCATAACCCAGGTGCCCGTGACCCTCACCAGCAGCAAGTAGAACCCGGCTTTCCTTAGGTATCAGCACTCATATTTGATAGCTGGCGCGTCAAGAAGACCGACTGTCTCTCGGAGCTCGCTTCAGAACCCCCACCGTCTCACATATGAGACGCCATACCTAAGGAACGCGGATGCCATGTGGAGGGGAACCACGAGTTTCTCGTAGGTCGAAGTTTGGCTGTTCTTGCGGGATTCGGTGGGACTTCTTGATTGACACCGTCCGTTAACCTCAAAAGAGACAAGCTTTTACAACCGAAAGGGCTGACATGACCAATGACCCGTTCGGGTCGCGCACCAGACTCGACACGGCCCTCGGATCAAGGGAGATCGCACGACTCGACGCCCTCGATGGAACCAGCGATCTTCCGTATTCGATCAAGGTTCTCCTCGAATCGGCGTTGAGAAACCTAGACGGGGTCACGATCACAGAAGACGACGTGCGCCGGATCGCATCCTATGACGCCGCAAACGTAGGTGAGCAGGAGATACCTTTCATCCCGGGCCGGGTTGTCCTCCAGGACTTCACGGGGGTGCCGGCGGTGGTCGATCTCGCCGCCATGCGGGCTGCGATCGTCAGGATGACCGGAGACGACGGCTCCGCCCAGAAGGTCAACCCTCTCATTCCGGCCGACCTCGTCGTCGACCACTCCGTCCAGGTCGACGCGTTCGCCAGGCCCGATGCCCTGATGATCAACTCACACAAGGAGTTCGAGAGGAACCAGGAACGCTACGAGTTCCTCAAGTGGGGGCAGTCGGCGTTCGCCAACTTCAGGGTCGTTCCCCCCGCGACCGGCATCGTCCACCAGGTGAACCTCGAATACCTGGCCAAAGTGGTCTGGGACGACGGCCACTCCCTCTATCCCGACAGCTTGGTGGGAACCGACAGCCACACAACGATGATCAATGGCCTCGGTGTGGTCGGATGGGGCGTCGGCGGCATCGAGGCGGAGGCGGCCATGGTCGGCCAACCCATCTACATGCTTCTTCCCGAGGTGGTCGGTTTCGAGCTGACCGGCAAGCTGCCTGAGGGTGCCACCGCCACCGACCTCGTGCTTCGCGTCACAGAGATGCTGCGCAAGCACGGAGTAGTCGGAAAGTTCGTGGAGTTCTACGGAACCGGCCTCGCCGACATGCCTCTGGCGAACCGGGCGACGATCGCCAACATGGCACCTGAGTATGGGGCGACTATCGGGTTCTTCCCGGTCGATGAGCAGACCCTCAAATACATGCGCCTGACCGGACGGGACGACAAGCTGATCGACACCGTCGAGCAGTACTACAAGGCTCAGGGGATGTGGCGCGAAGACTCCCACCAGATCACCTACTCCTCAGAACTCCACCTCGACATGTCGACCGTGGAGCCATCTCTGGCCGGCCCGAAGCGGCCCCAAGACCGCATCGACCTCTCAGGAATGAAGTCGCAGTGGGAGCAAGATCTCACCAACCTGTTTGGAAAGGCGAGCCCGGCCAAGGAGGGGACCATCTCTGAGTGGGTGGACGAGGGAGGCCGCCCGACGAATGGCCCGGACTTGCCCTCGAGCGGGTTGGTTGAATATGACGGAGCCACCTTCACACTCTCCGACGGTGACGTGGTGATCTCCGCGATCACGTCCTGCACAAACACCTCGAACCCGGATGTGATGGTCGGCGCCGGCTTGGTCGCCCGAAAGGCTCGTGCGCTCGGTCTCAACCGAAAGCCATGGGTCAAGACCTCACTGGCCCCGGGCTCGAAAGTGGTCACCGAGTACCTGACGAAGTCGGGCCTTCTCGAAGATCTCGAGGCCCTTGGATTCCACGTCGTCGGATACGGATGCACCACCTGCATCGGGAACTCCGGCCCACTACCCGAGCCGATCTCCAAGGCGATCCACGAGAACGACCTGGTGACGGCTTCGGTGCTCTCCGGAAATCGCAACTTCGAAGGCAGAATCTCCCCGGACGTGCGCGCCAATTACCTGGCGTCGCCGCCTCTCGTGGTTGCGTACGCCATCTCCGGCAGCGTCGACTGGGACCCGATGACCGAGCCCCTCGGCACCGATGCGGAAGGCAACGATGTGATGCTCAGCGACATCTGGCCGACGCAACAAGAGATTGCGGAGCTCGTTGGGGAAAACGTTCTCCAGTCTCAGTTCACAGAGAAGTACGCCGACGTCTTCGCCGGCTCCGATGAGTGGCGTGCCATCACGACCGACGAGTCGGACCTGTACTCGTGGAATGCAGCCAGCACCTACGTGCAAGAGCCCCCGTTCTTCACGGAGCTCACGCCCGAGGTCGAGCCTCTGAGCCCCATCACGGGGGCGCGGGTGCTTGCCAAGCTCGGCGACTCGGTGACGACCGACCACATCAGCCCGGCGGGATCCATCGCCGTCGACTCACCGGCCGGCAAGTACCTCATCGAGAATGGGGTGCAGCCCCCGATGTTCAACTCCTACGGATCGAGGCGCGGGAACGATCGGGTGATGACCCGAGGGACCTTCGCCAACATCAGGGTGAAGAACCAGCTCGCGCCGGGCACGGAAGGCGGGTGGACCACCGACTTCACCGACGGCAACGTGAAGTCGATCTACGAAGCGGCCATGAGCTACCAAGATCACGACATCCCGTTGGTTGTCCTCGCCGGGATCGACTACGGCATGGGATCTTCCCGTGATTGGGCGGCGAAAGGGACCTTCCTTCTCGGCGTCAAGGCAGTGATCGCCAAGTCGTACGAGCGAATCCACCGCTCGAATCTCGTGATGATGGGAGTGCTCCCTCTGGTCTTCAACGACGGGGAAGATGCCGACTCGCTAGGTCTCGACGGCTCGGAGTCGTTCGACATCACACTGAACGACCTTCTCCAGCCAAGAGAGATAATTCAGGTCAAGGCGACCCATCCTGACGGGAAAGTGACGGAATTTGAGACGACGGCGCGGGTTGACACACCTATAGAGGTCGAATATCTCCGCAACGGAGGCATCCTGCACTATGTCCTCAGACAAATGGCGAGCGCCTGACCAAACGGAAGACCCCCTCCCCCGTCGACAACTCAGGCTGACCGGAGTCTTCCTGGCCGTGGTCGCAGCAGGCTTGGTCGGTGCTTGGCTCTTCCAAGGGGGCACGACCGCATCAGGCCCTGCCAGTGCTTCTATAGGAGAGCCAGCTCCCGACTTCGAAATCGAGAGCATCGAGGGAGACGACCCGATCGTTCTCAGTGAGCTGGTCGCAGGGCATGACGGACCTCTGGTGCTGAACCTCATGGCCTCTTGGTGTGGCCCGTGCCGTGAGGAGATCCCTGCGCTCAGCGCATTCGCGGATGCGAACCCCGACGTGCTTGTGCTCGGAGTCGACGTGGAGGACGTTTACGAAGACTTCCGACAGTTCATGAGTGAGGTCCAGCCCACCTACATGGTCGGATTCGACGACGGCGACATGCGGGCCCGATATCAGACTCTGGGCCTGCCCGCCACCTTCTTCCTCGACTCCGAAGGGCGGATCGTCGATGTGTTCAACGGGATCCTCAACGAGTCGATACTCGAAGAGATAGTCGCCGGGATCGGGTGAGCCTCGCCTTCAGCTGAGGTCCCCGCCCCTCTCCTCCAGGGTCTCGGTGTAGGCGAGGTTCGGACCGTCGATGAGCTTGGCCGTGACGATCAGCCGCTGCCTCGCAGAGAACTTGGGGTGGCACGTTGTCAGGGTGAGCCACCCGCCAAGACGATCATCGGTGACCCACACATCTGTCGGCTCGACGATGAACCACTCCTCCTGCAGCTCGTAGACGTGAGTCCCGATGGCAGTCTCCACCTCGATCCGGTCGCCTGGTCGGAGTTGATCGAAGTCGAAGAAGGGTCGCCCGTAGGTGGTCCTGTGCCCGGAGAGGACAGCGTTTCCGGGTTGCCCGGGTAATGCCGTCCCCGGCATGTGCCCGGGGCCTTTCTTCAACGTCTCGACGTCCACGCCCTCGAAGACGACCACCTCCAAGCCGAGACGGGGAACCCGGAGGATCGCGAACTCCTCGCCGACCTCAGGTGGTTCCTCGGGATGGAATTCGACGTTCTGGGGGTCGTCCTGACCCTCGCCGGTGGGGACAACCTCCACGGGGGGAAGCTCCTGGCGTGCCACCTGGAGGGTGTCCACGACCTGGGAAGCCGCCGCGTTCTGGATCCGAGCGTTGATCAGATCTGTGACCAAGAGCTCATAGCCCGCATACCCGAGCAGGAATGCACCTGACCAGATCAAGGTCCATCCGAAGATCTGAAGCTTGCGTTGCACCTAGCTCATTTCCTTGGGTGTCCGGGCTCGGATGTGGGGCTCGTAGCCCTGCTTGCAGGAAAGGCTAGGTCCACCAATCAGATATCAGCCGCACTACGTCAGGATCCCGACCAATCGGGATCGCGCTTCTCGAGGAATGCGCTGATGCCTTCGCCGGCATCAGACGTCAAAGACACTTCGGTCAGGGCACCCTGGAGCCTGTCGAGGGCGGCGTCGAAGTCGAGCCCTCCTATGCCTGCGAACGCATCACGCCCGATCAGGTACGCCGCAGGGCTGGCAGACAGCAGACCATCGACGACGTCGTCGACTGCCTCGTCGAGTTGCTCTCGGGGAACGACTCTCGAGACAGCACCGATGCGTTGTGCCTCGTGCGCGTCAATGATCCTCCCCGTCAGCATCAATTCCAATGCGACCTTTCGCGTCACGGCGCGGGACAGAACAGCTGAGATCATCATCGGCCAGAGTCCCACCTTGATCTCGGTGGTGCCGAGCTTGGCGTCATCGACACACACGGTGATGTCGCAGGCAACAGCGAGACCGAACCCTCCTGCGAGCGCGTGCCCGTTGACGCGGGCCACGGTGGGCTTGCCACCCCGGTGCATCAGGCGAAACAACTCGGCGAGCGCTCCCCGCTCCTCGTGGAGACCGATGGGGTCATCCACGAATCCGCCCGACAGGTCGCCCCCGGCGCTGAAAGCCTGGTCACCAGCCCCGGTGTAAAGGATGACCCGCACGGCGGAGTCATCAATGGCTTTCCGGGTCGCTTCGGCAAGGCCACGCATCACGACAGTCGACATCGGGTTGCGTCGTTCCGGGTCATCGATCGTTATCGTCGCCAGGCCGCCCGAGACCTCGTAGGTCGTGCTCATTTCCTCCGTCCGTGTCTTCAGGTGAAGTTCAAAGGCTATTACCGTCGGCGCAACATGCTATGGCTGGCCATCGTCCTCTTTCTGGCACTCGCCATCGCGATCCTGCGAGGCGGTCGCCTGACCAACCTCGGTGACATCGAGCTCAAGGCCTGGTGGCTCCTGATAGTGGGGTTCGGTCTTCAGGCGTCGACTCGTCTGTTGCCTGACGAATCGTGGGCCGAGACTGCTGGCCTATTCATGGTTCTGGGATCGTTCCTGCTTCTGATGGTGCTCGTCGTCATCAATCGCGAGATGCCGGGAATGTGGCTGGCAGGGTTCGGGGTGCTGATGAACTTCACGGTCATATCACTCAACGGCGGCATGCCTGTGCTCGTGGAGGCAGCCGAGGTCGCCAGTGGATTCGCCCAGTCGGATCCGGACATCGCGGGATCGTTCAAGCATGTGGTCCTCGACGCAGAGACCATTCTCCCTACCTTGGCCGACGTCATACCCCTTCGGCTCGCCGGACACGGTCAAGTGATCAGTCTCGGCGATGTGTTCCTCGCAGTGGGCCTCGGACGCTTCCTGGAACACGAGTTGCGCAAGCCGCGGCGCTATTTCAAGAAAGGCGCCCAGGCAAAGGCCGGCTCAGCCCACTGAAGCCGCAGCGCGCGGGTCGAGCACCCGACGGGCGGTGAGGAGACGACGCAGGGACGAGACGACTTGGGGATCGTATTCGTAGGCAGTCCCAGCGTGGAGATGTTCGAGGGCCTGCAGCGGTGTGTGGCCCTCCTTGTGGATCTGCCAGTCATAGGCCGCAGCAACTTTGATGACCCTGGAGATGATCGAGATATCCGGATCGGTGTCCTCCCCGGGACGCCGAAACGGCTCATAGAGGTTGCGCACGTCATTGGCGACACGGTCTAGATACGGCGCCTCAGCGATGATCTCCGCGCTCCACCGGGCGATGTCGTCATCGGTGTAACCCATCTTCAGCACCTGCGGCTCATTGAGGCTCACCCGACCGATGTCATGCATGAGACCGGCGAACTCGATGTGCTCCACTTGGACGGGGCCGATGCCCATCTCCTTGGCGATCGCCGTTGCGATCTCGGTTGTGCGGTCTGCGTGGCCATCGATACCGAGGCCGGATACCTCGGGGATTCGCGCCAGGGCCCTGATCGTCTGCTTGTAGGTCGTCTTCGTCTCCTGGAACCGTCTGAAGGCTGTGTGGGCGAATGAGTAGGGAAGCAACGCGATGGGAAGGGCCCACCAACCGAGCTCTTGGAAGAACTCCCCGAACAGCGCACCCGTGAGCGTCAGCCCCAGGAAGACGTTGAGATCGTGTAGCAGGGCCCGCGCCAGATAGGTCCGCGATAGTTCTCGAGGGCCCAGGACGAGCAGCGCGCGAAGGCCGACCTCGACGGCGAGCCATGCGAGAAGCGCTCCACCAAATGGGAGCAGGTCCTCCCATCCCCCATCGAAGTCGGCGAAGACCCCGACTCGAATCGAGGAGTACACGAATACATACGTGAGGTAACCCGCCAAACGCCTGACGAGGGTGGGCAGAAGCTCTGGATGAGCCTCTCCACGTGAGAGCCGCAGCGCCCAGACAACCGAGAGGCCGGCGCCATAGACCACGGCCACACCGGCGAAGTCGACACCCCCGGTCTCGGTCATCATCACAACGGGGAGGGCCGCAGCCACCGCCAGGCCCGTGGTGAACCTGTTCCCGGAGTTGCTCGTCGCCACCCCGATCAGCGATCCGATGACGAGAGCCGTCACGCCAACCGTCAACGCCAACGGGTCTGCTGCCGCGTTGGGTAGAGCGAAAAGGACGACAGCGACGCCCGTGAGAGGGAACATCCAAGAGAGGAAGGCGACGGTGCGGGGCTTCCACTCAGCCACGTAGCGTCAACTCCGGTTCCTCGGCGAGACGGCGGGCCATCTCCTCGTCGTTCACATGTGGAGCGCCCCAGCGCCGGCCCGTCTTCTTCAATGCCCGCTCGAACGCGTCGACCACATCGGGGTGGAACTGGCCGCCCGCGTGCCGGCGCAACTCACCGATGGCGTATTGCTGAGAGAGGGCCATGCGATAGGACCGTGCCGAGGTCATCGCGTCGAAAGAGTCGGCCACGGCGATGATGCAGGCCTCGAGGCTGGGGGTCTCCCCTTCGGTGTGGCCACGACCCCCGTAGCCATTGCCATCGAAGTGACTGTGATGACCTGAGGCGATCTCAACCATTGGCTGCAGGAAATCGACTTCGGCGAGGATCTCCTCCACCAAGTGTGCGTGGTCTTTCATGACCTCGTATTCCTCGTCATCCAGCCTTCCCCTCTTTCGGATCAGCTCGGTAGGCACTGCGAGCTTGCCGAGGTCGTGGATGAGCGCGGCCCAGCGGATTTCCTCGAGCTGAGTCCCCGTGAATCCCAGTTCCTCGCCGATTAGCTGGGCGAAGTAGGCGACCCGCTCGGTGTGGCCTCTCGTGTACATGTCTTTGGCCTCGAGCGTCTTGACGAAGCCTCGCAATGAGCCGATGTGCGACTCACGCAATTGGCCAAAGGCGTACAGCGACATGTGCCCGATGCCGTAGACCCCGACGATGAGCACGAGGATGGCGGGTCGGCCGGCGATGAGATAGGCGGCCCCGATCATCCCACCGAGGAGACCCATGATCACCTGGCCGGAGAAAAGCACACCCATCTGCGACCAGGGCTCGAGGTTCTCTCCACCGAACACGATCTTGACAGCCCGTCTGATCATGACCGTCTGGGCCGTGACATAAGCGAAGGCGGCGATCGTGGACGCAACGGCGACACGGAGCAGGGTCTCGGTCGAGACACCATTGAGCTGTCCGAGATTGGCATCGAGGATGAGTCCGGCCACGCCGGCGGCGAGGGTTATCTGGCCGAAGTTGGCCAGAGGTTGGAACCAGCGACGCTCCTTGATGTCGGTCGGGGTCACGGAGGCAGCCGCCCCCATCAGCACCATGCCGAGGGTGGCATCCGAGCCCGGCTCGACGGCAAAGATCACACCTGCCGTCATGATCACCATCAGCCCCGACGACTGCATCAGCCGATCGTTCACCTCGACTGCGAAGAACTCGAGGAGCAGGAACAGACCGGCAAAGGCGACCCAAATCCCCCAGTCGGGGGGATCGAAGTAGACGACGGACAAGACGACAGCTGCGCTGCCGATGAGAACATAGGGAATAGCCACACGGAGGCGGCGGCGAACCGTGTGTCTGAGATGGCTGAACCATCCCGCGTACCGCTTTTTGAGTCTGATGCCCATAGTCAGGTGTAGCGACATGTTGCTCGACGAGAGAGGCAGGCCGGTGCTTTTCAGCTCAGCCGATTCGAGAGTTAGCCGTGTAAGCCACGGGCCTCCAAGAGGTGATGACTCCACGACGTCCGAACAGTGTCACTTGCATGGGACACTCACCTACGGTTTTCATTACACCGACCTTGGGGGCTGGTGTTCAAAGATCCGCTCCGCTGGGTTTCGATGAGGGTCTGTATGCCTGCTGTCGTTGAACGACACCGTGCCTGCCCACTCTGCTCCCGATTCCTCGGGAACCCTTCACATGTCAAAAGCCCCTGACTTCGCCCGCCGGGGCGGTGAACCTCGACCGTTCGATCGAAGTCCGCCAGCCCACCACCGGAAAAAGCTCCAGCCCGGATAAATCTAGACAACCCAGAGGGGTCACACAAGAAGAAACCGACTGTCGTGCGCACAAACCAGGCCGACCAGGTTGTACTCTGCGCCGCGTGGATGCAATAGCCCTGCAAGAGAAGATCGGGCGCATCGAGGGGGTCGAGGCGGTGCGCGTCGTCGGCGAGAGCGGCGCAATTCAGGAGATCCATGTGCTCGCCAGACGGACGAAAGCGCCCAAGCAGCTGGTGCGGGACGTCCAGTCACTGGGCCATGCCCTCTTCGGCGAGGACATCGATCGCAGGGTCGTCTCGATCGTCCAACTATCTGATGCCGATCTCGAAGGCGGGTTCCGCCCCGCTCTCGTCGACATCTCAGAGACCCTCGACGGCTCCAGAGCTGAAGTAGTGGTCAGCCTGAGGTGGAACGACAGCATCTACAAGGGGAAGTCGGGTGGAGCGGCGTCCACGGCGACGCGAGCGCGTCAGGTCGCAGAGGCAACGCTCGACGCGATCAGGCAAGGCATACATCCTGGAGCAGCGCTGGCCGTTGGATCGATGGATGTTCCCCTACTCGGTGGCCGGAAGGTGGCTGTAGCTCAGATCGTGCTCGTCACCGACGCCACCGAGCGCATGCTCATCGGATCGGCGTTCGTCGACGAAGACGAAGCCCGCGCCGTTGTCCGGGCGGTGCTGGACGCCTTGAACCGACAACTCGCGGACCTGAAGAGCCCCTGAGCCGGGCAGCGATCGTCACGCCTCATCAGTTGTCTGCCGAGGCAGGCAGACATATCCTCCTCTCCGGAGGTAATGCCGCCGACGCCGCTGTTGCGATCGTGGCCGCCCAAGGGGTGGTCGCACCTGAGACATGCGGCATAGGCGGAGACCTCTTTGCCCTGATCCACGCTCGTGGAGAAGAGGCACCTCTAGCCATCAACGCCTCCGGTCGAAGCGGCTCAGGCGCCGATGCCGCGATTCTCCGCGACCTCGGCCATCAGACCGTGCCGAGAGAGCATCCCCTCACTGTGACCATCCCTGGCTGCGTCGACGGGTTGCAGGCGATTTCGGAGCGGGTTGGCACCGTGAGCATGGCGAGCTGCTTGGAACCGGCGATCACGCTGGCCAAAGAGGGATTCGCTGCCTCGACCGAGCAGTCGCGGGCCTTCACCGCGATGGCCGGGGTGTACAGAGACAACCCGGCCGTTGCCGACTTCTACCCGGACGGCGAGGCGGTGCAAGCTGGCGACATCGTGACCAGGCCCCAGCTGGGCCGGACTCTCCAGGAGATCGCTGATGGTGGAAGGGACGCCTTCTATCGAGGTCGAGCGAGCGAGGACATCATTGCCGTCCTTGGGCCGCACGTCACGGACGACGACCTGGCCCGGAGCCAGTTCGAGTGGGTGGACCCGATCGGAATCGATATTCGCGACGACGTCGCCTGGACCCTCCCTCCCAACTCTGCCGGGTACCTCGGACCGGGCACGCTGGCCGTTTTCTCTAGGCTCGATCCGCCGCTCGACCCCACCGACCCTCTGTGGTGGCACCTCCTCATCGAGGCGCACCGATCGCTCGCTTGGGAGAGGGACACGCTGGTGGCGGAGCCCCGGACCGCACCAATCGACCCGATGGAGTTGCTCTCCAGCGAGCGACTCGACGGGGCGGCCGAGGCCATCTCCCGCGACCGCGCCGGCATTTGGCCGACCCGCCCGGCACAACCGAGCGGGACTGCGTACATGTGCGTCGCAGACGATGCGGGGCTGGCGGTGTCGATTATCCAGTCGAATTACCGGGGTACAGGATCACCGTTTGGAGCTGCCCGGTCGGGCTTTCTGCTTCAGGATCGGGGTGGCGGCTTCAGCCTCGAGCGGGGCCACCCCAACGAGCTCCTCCCGGGCAAGCGGCCCGCCCACACCCTCTCCCCCACACTCTGGACGCGAGACAAGAGCGCCTCTTGGCTCCTCGGCACCCGAGGTGGTGAGATCCAGCCACAGTTGGTAGCGCAAATGGGTGCCCGGGCGATACTTGGCGGCTCGGCGCTCGAGGAGGCTCAGCGGGCCCCGCGCTGGACGATGAGACGGTACGGGCCGGGAGAAGTCTCGGCCGTGAGCCTCGAACCGGGCTCGGATATGGCGGCTCATCTCCGCAGCCTCGGGCATATCGTGACCGAAGAAATGCGCCCTCAGCCGGGCTGGGGCCCCATGGGGATAATCGACCTGACCGGTCCCGATGTCATGGCCGCGGCCGACCCCCGCGTGGACACCGCCCGGGCCCTCGTCCTATGACTGCCGAAAGCAAACTCGTCGGCACCTGGAGGCTCGTCGAGTGGACGGCAACCATCGACGGCAACGAGGTAACGCCTTTCGGCGGCCCGACGACCGGGCTGCTCACCTATACCGAGGAAGGCCGCATGTGGGGCACGTTGATGCGCGTCGACCGGCCGGTGGTGGACGGCGACACCCTCGCCGCCGCTCCAGAGGAGGAACGGGCGGCAGCAGCGGCCGGCTACCTGAACTACGCCGGCACCTGGCATATCGAAGGAGACGAAGTGATCCATGAGGTGGAGGTGAGCCTGCTACCCAACTGGATCGGCACGAGCCAGCGCCGCAAGATGCAGTGGGTCGAGAACGACATGGGTGGAAGCGATCTGATCCTCTCCGCATCGAGCACGACGCGACATGGGGCGGTAGCCAGCAACCGACTGCGCTGGAGACACCTCGTCGATTGGAAGTCTGATCAGGCCTGAAGACCGGACAGGACCGTGCTCACCTGCTCGTCGGTCATCGACCCGCCGGAACCCACTCCATAGAAGCCGACACGGTCCACGAGGCCGTCGTAACGATCCTTGATCGCGTTGGCAAGACCATCGACCGGAGCGGCCACGCCAACCTCAAAGACAGCTTCATCAGGGACGATCGAAGGCATCTTGTCCCATTCGCCACGCTTGGACATGGCGTTCAACTCCTCCCCGAACTCCCATCCGCTCGCTTCCAAGACCGGCTTGTAGGAAGGGGTCGATGCATAGAAGGAGATCTGCTGTCTAACCGGCTCCATCGCCTGCTCGATCTCGGACTGGGTCTCGCCGGTCATCACAAACACCGACGTCGCTCGTGTGACGTCCTCGAGCGATCTGCCGGCCGACTCCGCACCGTCTCTCATGTTGGGAAGCACAACCTGCTCCAGGTACCTGGCCGTGTGGAACGGGTGGACGAAGAAGCCATCGCAGGTTTCCCCGGCCATCGTGGACAGCCAGGGCCCAACGCCCGCGATATAGATCGGGATCTCCGGCTTGGGGACAGGGCCGGGGTCGAAGAATGGGGTCATGAGGGTGAATTGGTAGAAGTCACCCTTGTACCGAAGGGGCGTGCTGTTCTGCCAGGCATCCCAAATGGCGCGCATGCCGAGGATGTAGTCGCGTAGCCGCGGGCCCGGGCTGTCCCACTCGGTCGAAAAGCGCCTCGTGATGTGGGCACGTATCTGGGTGCCGAGCCCGAGAATGAAGCGTCCCCGCGAGAGCCTGGCGAGATCCCAGGACATCAATGCGGTCACCATTGGGGACCGGGGAAAGGCCACTGCTATCGAGGTGCCGAGCTCAATGCGGTCGGTGGCG
>QQVI01000027.1 GCA_003388545.1 Actinomycetota bacterium | reverse complement strand
AGATGATGGGCCGGCTTGCTCGATCAAGCCGTTGGAGATGATTACTGACGCGTTCTCGATTGGCTCACCATTGCCCGTGAACAGGGTCCCCGCATCTATGCGAACTACGCCCTCGGTGCTCACTGAGACTCCTTGTTGTCTGGCCTCATGCACTCAGACCCATCAGAACTGCGCCGAACGTCATGACCAGTCCGCCTTTCCATACAGACCTCAAGCTGATATTCCCGGCAGCCGCCAGACCTGGCGCCAACAACATCACAATCATTGGTTGCAGGGCCATGACCGGGCTCACCACTGTGATATCACCGCCAGCGAGCGCAGTGAACATGACGACCTGCGCAAGCGCGGCAGCGCCTCCGGAGAAGAGGATCCATCGCCACTCTCGCGGGATCTCGACACGTGCTCGCTGCCCTGGCATCAGAATCGTGGATATCGTCACCAGTATGAATGCCGAAGCACCGGCGAGCCATGCGGCAGTGAGCGAGTCCGTGTAGCTCACGCCAGCCTTTCTTAGAATCTCGCTGATCGCATAGGCCACTCCGGCCATAGCCGGGATCCAGAGTCGACTCTGATCGGGCCGCTTCTCATCGGAGATTTCAGACTTGTAACCCGATGTCAGCCAGAAAAGGCCGACGACGATGGCAGCGAGGGCAAGGATTCGCCAGGGTGTCACTTCCTCGTTGAACAAGACCAATCCAGCGACAAGCGCAATGATCGGCCGCGTTCCGAATTGATAGGGAACCGCAACGAGAGGTCCGAAGTCTCTCAGTCCCACGGCACCCAGGAGACGAGCAGTACCCGGGGCGACGAGCCCCGCGAGGACTAGAACCACCAGTCCCGGTAGAGCAGGCCATGCCCAGTTCCCCCCAAGGGCAAGCATCATGGAAGTTACCGTCGTAAATGTCATCGCGAGAGTGCCGAGAACAACCGTCAGTGGCGGATTGTGGTCTAGCGCTCTTCGAGTGGATACCTGGGACAACGAGTATAGGAAGGCGGCGAGGAGGGCTAGCAGGAGAGTTGTCACCTGAGCGTGCTCGTCAGTTGCGTCTTCTCGTCTGGTCCGAGTGGGCTGTTGGAGGGGATTGTCATCCTCGTTAACGAATACTATTGTTCACAATTGTACACAACGCCGAGTCAGCCAGAGCTGCTGGATAGCGTCGGCGCAAGCGACACGCAGGGGAATTGAAGAAGGATGAAATCGTTTCGGATCAGGGGTGGCCTGGTCTTCACTCCAACGGGCACTGTCGAAGCGGATGTGATCGTGAGAGGTGAGCGCATCGAGAGCGTTGTCGAACCGGCTGCACGTTCCGATGACGCCGAAGAGGAGATTGACGCTTCCGGCAAGTGGGTCTGGCCCGGCCTCATCGACTTGCATGCCCACACTCGAGTCCCCGGATACGAATACAAGGAGGACTACGCCACATCGTCCATGGCAGCAGCGGCGGGCGGCTACACAACATACGTCGACATGCCCAATGTGGAGCCGCCCACCACCACCCTCGAGCTGTTCGAGGAGAAACGCGAACTTGCCGATCGCGATTCGGTCATCGACTTTGGTCATTTTGCCGGACCAACCGACATGGACCAGATACCCAAACTGGCGAAGGCTGGAGCCGCCGGCTTCAAGATCTATCAGGTCACCGGCGGCTATCCACACGACCCCAGGCTCGCGATCGATGACCCGGCGAGACTGTACGAGACGTTTGGCGCCATTGCCGACACCGGGCTTCCATGCGTCGTCCACCCTTTCAGCCAATCCTTGTTTGAGCACCTATACGCGCTGGAGACGAAGCGAGGCAAGGCTGCCGACATCCACACGTTCTCCGACGTGTACACCCGTGATATCGTCTGGCGCCTCGCTGTAGCGATCCTCCTTGAACTGCAACGGGAGACTGGGGTCAGGCTGCAGGTTGTTCACACCCACGCCCCCGGAAGCTTGAGGCTGTTGCGACGAGCCAAGCAGGACGGTCTTGGTGTCACCGTCGCTGCCGACCCGAAGTATTTCCATCTCCGTCACGAGGACATCCAAAAGCAAGGGGCACGAGCAATCCCGGGCGGAGCGGTAACAAGCGATCCCGGGAGGATGCAGGTGATCTGGGACGCAATCGACGACGGAGTGATCGACATCATTGACTCCGACCACGCGCCCCACACTCTCGAGGACCTGAAGCTCATGGAAGAGGATCCACTCATCGGCCCATTTGGCGCCCCGCACTATGACCACTTGCTCTCTCTAATGCTCACGGACGTCTCGACAGGGAAGATTCGTGTTCAGCGTCTATTCGAGGCGCTTACCGAATTTCCGGCTCGAATCCTCGGCGTCTATCCGGAGAAGGGCGCAGTACTCCCGGGTTCGCAGGCTGACCTGGTGATCATTGACCCTGAGATGAAAGTGCGACCGGCCGATGACGAGATGTATTCAAAGTCGGCTTGGACTCCTTACGCTGGATGGGAGTTCACCGGCGGACCTACTCTCACGATGCTGAGAGGAGAGGTGATCGCTCAGGACGGCAAGATTCAAGTCGACCCAGGATTTGGGCACTTTGTGCCAGGACGGGCGCAGCGTTTCTCCGATCCGCCCCCCGGTCGATGGCAGGGCGTATCACTCGAGCCTCGAGACTAGAAGCCCAAGGCGGGTTCACTGCGTACACCCCAAGGCCGGTGGCTCCGGGCAACTAGGTTGAGGTCATGGAGACTCTCGACGCAATCAAATCGCGGATCAAGGTCGCCAGCTACGCCGACCGGCCCATCCCCGAGGAGGTGCTGGAGCAGATCCTCGAAGCCGGTCGACGTTCTCCGTCATCACGCAACCAGCAGCGCTGGACGTTCATCCTGGTTCAAGAGCGGGACACCCTGCAGCGATTGTCACGCGTGTGGCGCGGAGCAGCCCACATCGCCGATTCGGCGGCCACGGTCGCCGTCGCCGCACCCCCTTCGGACGACCCGAGGACCATTGCCTCGGTCCACTTCGACCTCGGCCAGGCGATGATGTCGATGCAACTCGCAGCGACTGACCTCGGGGTGGGGACGCGTCACGCCTCTGTGGAAGATTGGCAACTCGGCGCTCAGATACTGGGCCTACCCGACGAGTGGCGGCTCAGCTGGATGATGGGCCTTGGCTATCCGGCCGACCGAGACGTCAAGCCCGTTCAAAGCCATAATCGCAAACCGTTCAACGAGGTGGTGCACCACGAGCGCTGGGGCGGGTAGCGAGAGCGAAGGGTTCAGCCGGCGAGGTCGTCTTTGACCAGTCCTGCAATGTGGCGACCTATGGCGAGGCTCGCAGTGGCACCTGGTGAGGGTGCATTGAGTATGTGAACTGATCGTCCCGCCCTTTCAATGACGAAGTCGTCGATCAGCTTGCCCTTCCCGTCAACCGCCTGAGCTCGTACTCCCGCACCACCTCGAGTCAGGTGTCCTGCCCGCAGCTCGGGCACCAACCTGCGAGCTTGCCGCGCGTAGAGGGCCCGAGAACGTGAGTTGAAGACCTCTTTGGCGCCCTGCACGAGATGGCGCCTGGCCAAGTTCCGAAAACCCCTGTGTGCAATGATGGAGCGCAGCTCCCCCCAGTCAGCGGGAACGTCGCGATAGTGCTCCCGCCCGAGAGCCAAGACCGCGTTCGGCCCAACTTCGACAGTGTCGTCCACACGGCGCGTGAGGTGGACGCCGAGGAAGGGGAAGCGGGGGTCCGGAACTGGATAGATCAGAGTGTTGACGAGGTCTCTTGCCTCGTCGATCAGCTCGTAGTACTCGCCCCGAAACGGGACTATTCGGACGTTCGGCCGCGCTCCCGCCATTTTGGCGATCAGGTCGGAGTGAAGCCCACCACAATTGATGAGAAGGCGAGCAGTCACCCGGTGCTCTCCAGCATTCATCTCGATGGCTGATTCACCTTGCATGATCTGGGTGACCTCGGCTCCGCTGACGATCTCTACACCGCGCCTTTCGAGTCTGTTGGCGAGATGTCTGGCGATCGAAGGAAAATCGGTCACGCCCGACTCCGGCACATGGAGTGCGGCGAGCCCCGTCGCCGCCGGCTCGAAGGCGCTGATGTCTCCCGGTCCGATCCGGCTCAGGCCGCGAAGCCCATTCTCTCTACCCCGACGTTCCAGTTCATCGAGGGCGGGCAAGTCCGAGGGTCTCGTTGCGATGACGAGCTTCCCGGTTTGTCGGTATGGGAGGCCGGCGTCCCGGCAAAGCTCTTCAATCTCTCGGCGCCCCGCCACACACAGTCTCGCTTTGAGGCTCCCAGGGCGGTAGTACAAGCCGGAGTGGACGACCCCACTGTTGTGACCACTCTGGTGTGCCGCGACGGAGGTTTCCTTGTCGACCACGATCATTGAGATTCCATCGAATCTTGCGGCGAGTGCCGAGGCGACGCCGAGCCCGATCAGGCCGGTGCCGATCACACACACGTCATACTCGAAGCGCCGAGACAATTACCGACCTCGGCCCTGGCTGCAGAGAAGGGACCGCACGGCGTGAGAGTATCGCTTCCATGTCGGGGGCACGAACCACGAGAATCGTTGATTCCCAACACGGAGTGGGAGTAAACCCGGGTGTTTTGTGGTTGACGGGTTTGCCTGAAACCTATTGACTAGGCCACTATCCGGACCATGCAGAACAGAAGGGTCTCCCAGGGAATTCTCTTAGTCGCCCTCGGTGCTGCGCTTTGGGGGACCGATGCCATCTTCCGGCGCGGTCTGGCCATCGAGCTGCCGGCCACCACTCTCGTCTTCCTCGAACATCTCGTGCTGGTCGCGATCACCGCTCCGGTGTTGTGGCGAGCGCGATCCGAGCTGACCCGACTCAATCGGGTCGACTGGCTCGCAGCTCTGGTTGTAGGTGCCGGCTCGTCGGCCTTGGCCACGGTCATGTTCACCGCGTCCTTTCGCTACGGGGATCCGACGACTCCTCTCTTGCTGCAGAAAGTGCAGCCGTTGGTAGCGGTGGCGGCGGCTCGCTTGCTTCTCGGGGAGAGGCTCGTTCCGAGATATGCCTGGTTCCTTCTCAGCGGACTTGCCGGGGCGTACTTGGTGGCCTTCTCCGACCCGACGACTGTCTCGATATCAGCCCTCACTCCGGCGATGCTTGCCGTGGGCGCTGCCATCCTATGGGGACTGGGAACGGTGCTCGGTCGGCATCTCACATCCAAACTCTCGTTCTCCACCGTGACGGCTCTCCGCTTCGCCATAGCGCTGCCTGCATTGGCCTTGGTCGTCGGCATGGGCTCGGCAGACACCGGTCTCCTCGCCATCGACGGCAACGATGTCCTGGCCGTGGTCCTGCTCGCCTTGGTGCCCGGGCTTGCTGCCCTGACTCTGTATTACAGGGGTCTGCGATCGACGCCGGCCTCGGCGGCCACTCTGGCTGAATTGTCCTTCCCGCTCTCGGCGATCGGTCTCAACTATCTCGTGTTCGGGACGGCGGTGTCTTCGACCCAGTGGCTTGGAGTCGCGCTCCTGGCGGCAACGATCACGACGATGACCTGGCTATCTCATCGTGGCAAGGAGACGGCCATCGGCATTCGGCTGGATCAGCCGGTCCTCTCGAAGAGCTGACCGTCTGTCAGAGGTGCGGCGCCACGTCGGTGGCGAGCTCTTCCATCAACTCCAGTTGTTCCTCGTAGGGAAGGGTGTGGAAGTAGCTGCGAGCAGCGAACTCCACCTCGAGTGCAGCTTTTTGCCTCACCTCGAGCAGCTCCTCGACTATCTGGTCGGCTGTGCCGGCAATAGTCGAGCGGGCCCGTATCGCATTCCTGGCCTGGTCTGTGATCGGCGGGGGCTCTGGAGGCGGACCCGATCGGGTGGCCGACGCCTCCATGTCCGAGTACTTCCACATCATGTGCCACTGATGGGGGAGATAGCGTTCAAACGCCTCCTCCTGGGAGTCCCCGGGGAGGATCACCGAGTAGTGCATGACCCGGAAGTCCTCAGGATCGCGATCTGCCTTGTCCAGCTCATCAAGGACCCACTCCGTCATCTTCAAGAACTTCTCCACTGGAGCGTTGGCGAAGATCCCGTCGGCCAGCCGGGCAGCACGCCTCACCGCAACTTCGGCGCCCCCACCAACGATGATCGGGATCTTCCGTTGTGGCGTGGGACGGACCGCCAGCTCTGGAAAGTCGTAGACGTCGCCACTGTGGCGGAACGGCTCGCCGCTCCAGGCTTGGGGAAGTATTCGGAGCATCTCGTCCATCGCTGCGCCTCGTTTGGCCATCTCGGCGCCGAGACCCTCGAACTCGATTTCGACCCACCCCAGCCCCAGGCCGAGGGTCAAACGACCCCCGCTGATCAGCTCAACGGTCGCTGCATCCTCGGCCAGCCTGAGCGGGTGATGCAGCGGAGCCAGGACGACTCCAGTGCCGATCTCGATTGTCTCGGTGACGGCGGCCATGGCAGCGCTGACCGCAAGAAGTGATGGCATGTACCCGTCGTCGACGAAGTGGTGCTCCGTGGTCCAGATCGAGCTGAATCCGAGCCGTTCTGCGTCCTTGGTGAGCCGGAGGGTCTCTGCGTAGGCCCGAGACCAGTTGCTCTCCCCGGCTCGCCTCTGCGCACTGAGAAGACCGAAGCCGAGGCTCATCGGGGAAGGTAGATCATGGCGTCGTTGATCACCTCGGCGCCCCAATCCTCTCGCGTCTCTCCGTGACTGTGATGCTCGGCGAGGTGTTTCAGGGCGCTCTCCCGAACTTCCTCTTTCTTCTCGCCCCGTTCAGTGTGTGTGCACCCGGGGATGATCTTTTCGCAGAAGAACTCGTACAAACTCTCTTCCCTTCGCCAGGAATCGCGGGAGGACGATGCTATTCGCCGGGAGAAGCGAAGTGTCGTCTGAAGTGCTCGCCGGCTACGAATCTCCGGTGATGACAGTGATTCGCACCGTTGCACTCACAGGCGCCGCCGCGATGGTCGCCGCGATCCTGGCGGGTTTCGTGTCCGGTGACTTCACGGGAGAGGGCTCGGCCATCCTGGATCTCGTATGGGGGCGGGTGACCCTTATCGATCTCTACATTGGGCTCGGCTTGTTCGCCGTCTGGATCGGCTTTCGGGAGAAGCGCCCGCTCCTCAGGGCTGCGTGGTGGCTCGCTCTGATCATCCTTGGCAATCTCGCCTCGGCGCTCTACGTAGTGATCGCCTCGTTCCAGGTCTCGACTCCCCGAGAGCTTCTGTCGGGCCGGCAGGTGGCGGCAGAGTGAGCTCGCAGGCGACTGCGGCGGAGATCCGTGGCGAGCTGAGACAGATTCTCTCCGGGAGGGTGGGCATTGCGGATGCGATCATCCCGCCGCTTCTATTCGTCGCCGTCAACTCGATCTGGGGTCTCATCCCGGCCGCTCTGGCCGGCCTAGGCAGCTCTGCCGGCATCGTGTTGCTTCGACTGGCGAAGGGCCGCCGCCTGCGCTTCGCACTTGCCGGGCTCTTTGGCACGCTGATCGCAGTCGGACTTGCCTTGCGATCAGGATCCGCAGACGACTATTTCCTCCCGGGGATCATCTCGGGAGCCGCGAGCGCATTGGTCACGGTCGCTTCGGTATTCGTTGGGCGGCCACTGGTTGCTTGGACCAGCTGGCTGACGAGAGGCTGGCCTCTCGGTTGGTATTGGCATCCCAGAGTCAGGCCGGCGTACGCAAGAGCCAGCTGGCTGTGGGCGGGATTCTTCGCGGCTCGAGCCCTGGTTCAGTGGGGCCTGTTCGCTGCCGGGAACACGGTCTGGCTAGGGGTGGCGAGAGTGGCGATGGGTTGGCCGGCCCTGCTCGTTCTCCTCATCGCGACCTACGTGTTGGGTCGGCGATGGCTGGAAGAACTCGATGGGCCCTCGGTGGCGGAGTATCTGTCGGACGCACAGCCACCGTGGGTGGGCCAGGGCCGAGGTTTCTAGATGGCTGTGGTCCCGAGTCCGTGGAGGCCTTTCGGTCTGAGGGCAACCAGGCCACCAAGCTCAAAGACGGACAACGGGGGCTGACGAGCGAGAACAGGGAGTCCTGATGCCTGACTCCCTGTTCTCTGTGGTGAACACGATCACTTGGCCGTTTGTGTGCCGAAGTTTCGGCTGTTCTGCTCGGTTTCTGCGCTCGGGCTCGACGGCGAGGACGGGTAGCCCTCGATCCGATCGGCCAGATTGACGCTCGAGCCTGCGGGTCCGACCGGAACGAACATGCTCGAGGCGGGCCACCTTGCGATGGCATTCGCCGTCGATGAGCTCGATCCGCTCAGCTCGGGAAGTGGAACGTACATGCTCGATGCCGGCCACGACCCACTCACGGCTCCCCCGGTCCCCAAGTACGGCTGACCCGGTATGTGTCCGGGGAACGGACTTGCTCCCACGCTCGGGCTTGCAGCCTCTGGACCCAAGTACGGCTGACCAGGAACATGCCCTTTGAACAGCGGGTTCTCCGCCGCCCCCACTCCGATGTCGGCCTTGTTCAACTCATTGAGTCTTGCGGCCTCTTCGGCGGTCAGCACCTCCGACGGTGCCAGAGTCTCGATTCCATCCGTGCGGCTGATCGCAAACACGGCTCCGGCCGCGATCAGGCCGATCACGAGCATGGTCCCGAGGATTCGGCCCAGTTGACCGAAGTCTCCTGATTGTTTTCTCTGAAGAACCGTCATCACCTCTCCCTTTCTGTTCTCGCGTCACCAATTCGGTGACATATGAGAGAGCCGCGCCGATTGCGGCTGATACGCGATTCCATGGGCTCGCGCCGATGGCGTGGCAGTCAGCGGGATGCCCGACGCCGGCCTTCACCCGGCGCGTAGGGTGGAGTGTTGCCCAATCGGAGGTACGCCAACAGAGGAGGCACTCATGGCAGACCATCCCAACCTCGACGCCGCACGGGCCGGCTACGCAGCATTCGGAGCGATGGACACCGAGGGGGTGATGGGTCTCCTGGCCGATGATGTCGTCTGGCACGTCGCCGGAAGCAACGCGCTCTCCGGCGACTACAAGGGCAAAGAGGCCGTCATGGGCCTGTTTGCCCAAATCTACGAGGGGACCGATGGGACCTTCAGCCTCGAGATCCACGACATGCTGGCAAACGACGATCACGGGGTCGCGCTCGTCAGCGTCAGTGGGAGTCGTGGCGACTACAGGATGAGTGGCGAGAAGGCGGCCCACATCTTCCACATGGAGGATGGGAAGATGACCGAGTTTTGGTCATTCGCCGAGAACCAGCACGTCTTCGACCAGTTCTGGACTTAGCCGCGTTTGACAAGTGAAGGCCTCTTCAGGCGGTGGGGTTGATGTACCAGTGGTAGTTGGAGACGACCTCGTAGCCGACGCGCCGATATGTGTTGAAGCCCATCGGCTCCGCCTGAAGTGACGCAAGCGTTGCGCCGTTGTCAAAGCCATGTGCGGTCAAGGCGCTTGCAATGGCGCGGCCGAGCCCTCTCCTTCGGAACGCATTGGCTGTCCCGATATGAAGAACTTCGATGACACTGCCGCTCCGGTAATACATACCGCCGGCGGCCGGCTCCTCGTCGACATACGCGACCATCGCCACTGTCTTGGGGTTGTTGACGCTCTCCAAGTCCGGATAGTTGAGGTGCCAGGTCTCCCTGGATTCGCCCAGCGTCTCGAACGCCTCGCTCACCACGCGCAGCCAGTCGATGCGATGGTCGTCGGTGCTCGCCACCAGAACCTCGACCTCATCGCCGGGCACAAAGGGGTCTGGCCGATGGTCCATGACCATCTCCGGCGAAGAGTCACTCGGCTCGCCGAGGGCTGTGATCAGGTCGTCGTCGATCCCTTCGAGTGCGCCGACGGCGAAACCGTGGCCGATTGGCCCGAAGAAGGCGCTGGCCCGGCGCACGACCTCCTCGGCAGGCAAATCACCGGAGACGCGTATTGCTCCGTTCCACGGAAAAGGACTGGGGGACGAGGAGGAATAGCACACCAATCCGTCCTCTTCGAGCACCTTGCCGCCGCTGTAGGCGGCCATGACCTGGACGGCGCCCGCGAAGTTGTCATGAACCCGATGCAACAAGTCGGAGGTCATATCCCGACATTACCGACCATCGCCTATGCGGCGCTCGAGCGGCTGGAATCGGACAACTTGCGGCCGACGACATGGAACAGCCGACTCAGCTGTCGGTATGGATCCCGCCTACTCGCCTCTAGCTCTACGGCCACCACTTGCTCGTCGTCGCCGATTTCAAGGTCCTCGGCGAGCATGTCGGTGAACAGCCTCACCCCGAACCACCCAAGTGGCTCGACGCCGTTCTCTCGGAGCATTCTCTGGATATCAGCGGGCGTGTCGGCCCGTGTGTCCAACCCAAGCCTGTTGACCTCACGTCCAGCATCGAAGGCGACCAGTGCATCGTCCCACCTGGCGTCTAGTCCCGGAGCCATGGCCAGGGTGTCACGATTCTTGGCGACGACGGAGAGGACACCGTCCGAGGTGGCCAACTCACAGAGCATCGCGACCAGTGGTTCAGGATTCTCTAGATAGGGAAGTACGGCATGGCAAAGCACCGCATCGAACGAGGCCGGATCAACGTGCTCGAGCGCCTCTTCTCCGGTGCTCTGAATCAAGTCGACTCTTGATCTGACTTCCTGTGACTCCTCTTCGAGGGCTGTGCGAGCCTTCGAGAGCATCGCCGGTGACGGGTCAATGATCGTGACGTTGTATCCGCGGCGGGATAGTGGCAGTGACTGGTTCCCGGCGCCTCCTCCGACGTCGACCACACGGGCCGGTGGACTGGGCAGGATCTCGCCCAGATGAGCGTCGATTATGCGAGTACGGACCCGGCCCCGAAGAGACTCGTAGTGATCATCGACGAAACGGTCGGCAACTCTGGCCCAGATGTCCACCAGGACATCGTAGGGAGGGTCGGTCCGGGTCAGTCGTCGTCCCCATCGTCGTCTTCGTCGTCGTCATCATCATCATCATCCGAGTCGTCGTCATCGTCATCGTCTTCATCGGTGTCTTCATCGTCTGAGTCATCCTGATCTTCAGATTCGGACTCATCTTCATCTTCCGACTCGGCATCGGCGTCGCCGTCGATGTCGATGTCGTTGTCTTCACTCTCATCGAGCTCGTCCTCTTCGACGGAGTCTTCTCCGTCTTCCTCTTCGTCGAGTAGGTCGGACGGATCGACGGAGGGGTCGTTCTCGGCCTGGTCATCTTGGGGTATCACGACGATGTCGCCTTCGCAGGCACGCAACCGATCGCGGTCTCGCTCATGGAGGTTGTCGCAATAGCTGAAAGCGCCCTCGGCCGGTTCGGCCGGGATGTCGAAACCGAGATTTCCGGCCAGCTGAGACACGACCTGCTGGACCGGGCCAGGCAGTGAGGCCTGAGCGGCCAAGCCCGTGGTAGCGAGGGTGAGGCTTAGCATCACGGCCGCGGCCCGGCCCAGAATGGTCGCGAATCGGCTCCCCGGAGCGTCGGTCGGCAAGGAACTGGCAGCGGCTGCCGCAGCAGCCCTGATGTGTGCAGCCCTGGTCCCTGAGCTTGGGCTCGCCGCCAGCTTCTCGATCTGACCGACGATGTCGCCGAAACCTGCGAAGTCTTGTTTGGAGGTCATCTCCGCCTTCTCGAGCCAGTTCTCGTTCCGTGGCAGTAAACGACCAAGGTCGCGAAATCGTTACGCATCGGTATCAACGCTCTCCTTGAGTGATTGCAGAGCTCGGTGCTGCAGCACACGAACGGCACCTTCGGACTTGTCGAGCATCTGCGCGGTCTCGGCCGTGCTGAATCCACCGAGGATGCGCAAGAGGATCACGGCTCGCTGGTCGTCGGTCAGCTCTCTCAACATCTCGACCGCCGAACCGTCCATGGCTGCGACGACTTGGTCCTCGGTACCGCCCGGGGCATGGGGGAGCCCGACCTCGCTCTCAGGCAATGGCGTCTCGCCAGGCCTGCGTGCGTATCTTCGCCTTTCGTCGGTCAATCGGTTGTGCGCCATTGTGAATGCCCATGACCTGAAGCCGGACTCTTCTCCTTCAAAACGGTGGAGGTTCGCGGCGATCTGAAGGAAGCAATCACCGAGAAGGCCCTCGGGATCACGGGCCCCGCGCCCGCGCAGGTATCCGAGCATCTGCGCGGCGAGGCTGTCGTAGAGCACGGCCCATGCCGCCTCGTCGCCCGATCGGGCTGCCTCGAGCACCGTCGAGAAGTGGGGGATCACGTGCTAGACCATCGGCGTCCTTGTCGAGTCAGTCAAGGGCAATCTCTCCACCGGTGTGGCTCGATTCGCCGTAGAGGGTCGTCTATGGGCTGTCAACACTCTCCGGGCTGTCGGGTGATTGAGGGCTGTCGACGCTGACGGGACTATCGACGCTGTCCGGCGATTCGACGCTCACGGGGCTGTCGAGTGAGTCGGGAGAGTCGGGGGAGTCAATGCTCACGGGGCTGTCCTCGGAGACAGGTGAGTCAACTGAATCTGGCGTGTCTGGGCTATCGACTGTGTCTGTCGAGTCGAATGGCGATGACAGGGAGTCGTCCAGGCTGCGGTCGACCACGATGATTTTCCCGACGTCCAGGGGGTTACTCGTGGCCACCTCGGTGACTTGGACGGTGTCTTCGAGTCGGCTCTCCTCCTTCTCGGACCCGGCATCGGCGGCAGCGACGCCCGAGACGCCCACCACGGCGGTCACCGAGCCCGCTACGAGCTTCCACTTGGCTGGTACTGGCATGGTATTCCTTTCGCTTGCCCACGGAATCCCCAA
>QQVI01000284.1 GCA_003388545.1 Actinomycetota bacterium | reverse complement strand
GATCATGATCCCGAACAGGAAGAGCACGATCACCGCTCCGATGTAGACGAGAACCAGGACCCAGGCGACGAATTCGGCAGACAGCATCAAGAAGAGGCCGGCGGTCCCGGCCAGCGCCCCCACAAGAAAAAGTGCGGCGTGGACGACGTTCTTCGACGTGACGACGCGAAAGCCGGACAACAGCACGATGAGGCCGATGGCGAGGAACACCCAATTGACGGGCGCCGAGATCCAGTCAGCGAAAGTCACGTTCTCCCCCCAGAGTCCTTGACGAATGGGGGGAGTACCGGCGGTCGAAGATCGGCGGGGAGGGGGGAATGAGATCTCGGTGACTGAAGATCGGTGGCAACAATCACAATCACTTCTCCAAGGCAGGTGCGTCGGGGACTGTCTTCAACCAGTCCTGGAGACGTTCTTTGTCGTGGAGCATGTCACCCATGTGCTGCTCCGAGTATTCGTACTCAGGCGACCAGAAGAGGGCGTCGAATGGGCAGACCTCGACACAGATGCCGCAGTACATGCACAAGGCGTAGTCGATGTCGAAGCGGTCGAGCTCCGCACGCACCTTGATTCTGCCTCCCGGCTTGTCTGGCGGCTGCTCCTCTTTGTGTCCTTCGATGTAGATGCACCAGTCGGGACACTGCCGGGCGCAGAGCATGCACACGGTGCAGGCCTCTTGATCGAGGGCGATGACACCGCGGGCTCTCGGTACCGGCGTCTCCTTCACCTTCGGGTAGTTGACGGTGCGCAGGTGCTTCTGGGGCAGGAAGATCGTCTTGAACATCGTGCTCAAAGTCACCCAAAGGCCCTTGAGCATCCCGGCACCGGGGATCTGCCGGCTCGTGTCTGTCATCAGAGCACCACCTTCAGCGTCGCGGTCACGAGGATGTTCGCCAGGGCGAGTGGGATCAACCACTTCCAGGCGAGAGTCTGCAGCTGGTCCTCACGGAATCGGGGGAACGTCCAGCGAAACCAGATCATGGCGAACACGAGCACGAACACCTTGGCGATGAGAATGATCGGGCCGAGGTAGGCGAGTTGGGTCTCACTCAACCCGGGAAGCCAGTAGCCCCCGAGAAATAGGGTCACTGCAATCGCAGAGAGCGTGAACATGTTGGCGAACTCGGCAAGGAAAAAGAAGAGGAAGCGGAATCCCGAGTACTCGGTGAGATAACCCATCACCAGCTCGGACTCGGCGATGGGCATGTCGAAGGGAATCCGGGTCAGCTCGGCGAGCGCTGCGACCATGAAGATGCCGAAGCCCACGAACTGCACAACGATGTAGGGATAGCCCGCCTCGATCTGCGCCTCGACGATGCCGGTCATGCTCATGGTGCCGGCGAGGATCACTGAGCCAACCACCGCCAACACGAGCGGCAGCTCGTAGGCGATGAGCTGACCGGCAGCGCGAAGACCACCCATCAGGGAGTACTTGTTTGCCGACGACCACCCGGCCATCAGGACGCCAATCGTGCTTATCGAGGAAATAGCCAACGCATAGAAGATCCCGACCGAGAGGTCGCGGAAGATGAGGTCGGGGCCGAAGGGAATCACCACGAAGAGCGCCACGGTCCCCACGAGCACCCAAATCGGGGCGGTCTTGAACACCGGACGATCGGCGTCGGCGGGGATCAGATCTTCCTTCTGGAAGAACTTGACTCCGTCGGCAATCAGTTGGGCCCAACCCCATCGGCCACCAGCGAAATACGGGCCGACACGGTTCTGCATCTTGGCCGAGAGCTTCATCTCGGCGAAGCCGATAACCATCCCCACCAGGGGAATCATGAGGGCGACGAGGAGGATCTTGCCCAGCAGGGCGACCCAGAAGTTGGAGAAGAGGTCGACGATCACATCCACTGTCGAGACTCCGACTCGTCGCGGGCTTGCAGTTCGGCGGGAGCTGACCTCTCGGGTCGGCCGTGAGGCGCGGACCGGCGAGCCGCCGAGAAATTCGGGCGAAGTCGGCCGGCAATCATCATCGGTCTACATCTCCCAGGACGAAGTCGAGACTTCCCATGATGGCGATGATGTCGGGCACCAGAACGTTCTCGAGCGCCCAGGGCAGCACCGATATGTTGGAGAAGCTCGCCGACCTGATCTTGAGGCGGTAGGGGCCCTGTCCCCCGTCGGACACGAGGTAGTAGCCCATCTCGCCCTTCGGGTTCTCCGCCCTCACGTAAACCTCACCAGCCGGGACCTTGATCACTTTGGGCACCTTGGCCTGAAGCGGGCCTTCGGGCACACCGTCGATCGCCTGCTCGATTATCCGACACGACTGTCGGATCTCCTGGAGACGGACCCACCATCGGTCGTAGCAGTCTCCGTTCTCGCCGGTAGGGATGTCGAAGTCGAAAAGGTGATACGGCAGGTAGTTCTCGGTCTTGCGGAGGTCGAACCCCACGCCAGAGGCCCTCAGGTTCGGCCCCGATAGCCCGTAGGCGACGGCGACCTCAGGCGGAATGACCCCAATCCCCTTGGTCCGGGCACGGATGATCTCGTTTCCGGCGATCAGGTCTTCGAGCTGGTCGGCGGCATGGCGGATGCGCTCCATCGCCTCCCGGGTCTCCTCGAAGAACCCCGCGGGAAGGTCCTGAGGTGTCTTCTTCTGTGTCGGCCCGGCACCGGCATTGGGCTTGACGCCGCCGATGCGGTTGAAGTTGGGATGGAACCTGCCTCCGGTCACTCCCTCGAGCAGGTCGAGCAAACGCTCCCGCTCACGGAGGGCGAAGAACAACGGTGTCGCTGCGCCGAGCTCGAGTGGATATGAGGCCATGAACACCATGTGAGAGGAGATCCGGGCCATCTCGGTGAGGATCAGCCGTATGAACTGAGCCCGCTCGGGGACCTCGAGCTCCATCAGCCTCTCGGCAGCGACGATGAATGGCACTTCGTTGGCGTAGCCAGACACCCAGTCGATTCGGTTGATCAGGGCTGTGATCTGGGGATAGGTGCGCACTTCGGAGAGCTTCTCGTAGCCCCGGTGCATGTAGCCGATGACCGGGCGAACCCCGAACACTCTCTCACCGTCGACCGTCGCCACGAGCCGGAGCACACCATGCGTGGATGGGTGCTGGGGCCCGATGTTGAGGGTCATGTCCTGGGTCTCGAGCTCTACCGAGACCGAGGCCTCGCTCATGTGGCGGAGAGTGTCCTGATCGATCGCCATATCAGGCTCCGGGATTCTCTGTCGACGGCTTCTCGGGCATGGCCTCAACATCCACCTTGCCCGGCCACGGCTTCACCTCACGGCTGAGAAGCGGGAAGCTCTTGCGAAGCGGATTCCCCTCGAAGGAGTCAGGCAGATAGAGGAGTGTCAGGTCTGGATGACCGCGGAAGTCGATGCCGAACATCTCGGCGGCCTCCCGTTCATGCCAGTTCGCACCGGCATACACCTCGACGAGAGAGTCGATCGTCGGGGTGGCGTGGTCGAGGTCGCAGGAGAACGTGACCCTCTTCCCCTCACTGACGTCCGCGACCGATGAGATGACCTCGATCCGCTCTTCGACCTCCTCGTCTGCGAGAGGATCGCCAACGGCGACGTCTCTTGCCCAGTCGATGGCGGAGAGGAATGAGAAGAACACCAGGTCGTAGTCGTCGCGTGCAGTGAGATGAGCCTGCACCCAGTTCTCTGCAGGAACGCTCACCTTGACGGAATCGAAGGCAATCTCGACCGTGCCCCCGACCGCACCCGCCAGCTCATCGGCGAAATCCTGCAACGGGTGGGCGACCTGCTCGGCCTGCTCGGTGTCAGACGGGCTCGAGGTCACGCTGATTCCATTTTTCCTTGATGTCTTCGCCCTGAATCTGCTGCTGCAGGAGGACGATCCCCTCCATCAGCGCCTCCGGCCTGGGCGGGCAGCCGGGTACGTAGACATCGACCGGAATCACCTGGTCGACGCCTTTTGTGACTGAATACGAGTCCCAATAGGGGCCTCCGCAGTTGGCGCAGGAGCCCATCGAAATCACGTATTTCGGCTCGGGCATCTGGTCATAGAGCCGCTTCACCGACGGGGCCATCTTGTCGGTGACGGTTCCGGCAACGACCATAAGGTCTGCCTGCCGGGGCGACGCCGGCAACGGGATGATCCCGAAACGCATGAAGTCGAAGCGGGGCCCCGACGCAGCCATCAACTCGATGGCGCAACAGGCGAGGCCGAACTGGAACAGCCACAGTGAGTACTTCCTCGACCAGTTGAGGAGCCAGCTGACCGGCTTGGGTACTCCGAACTTCTGGACTACTCCCACCGCAGGACGCCTTTCTTGATCGCGTACGCCAGACCCTCGAGCAGTGTGAGGATGAAGAGGAACATCGCGACCAGTCCGAAGACACCCAGCTCCTCGGCCGCGATGGCCCAGGGAAAGATGAACACGGCTTCCACATCGAAGATCACAAAGAGGAGCCCGAACACGTAGTAGCGGACGTAGGTCTGGCTCCAGCCACTGCCGACGGGGTCGACACCGCACTCATATGTCGCGCGTTTCGCTGCGGTCGGGTTCGTGGGCCGGAGAACAGAAGCGACGCCCAGCATCACCATCACGAGGACCGCGCCCAAGGCGGCGAACGTTCCAACTGTCAGATAGCTTTCGAAGTAAGGGCTCATTTATCTGTTGCTAGAGGGCGACCGGCGCCGAGTATACGCATGAGACGAGTTACGTCGAAGTCAGCTTTCTCTAATGATGACGGGCCTATTCGGCCGCGGGTATAGCCTGTGCGGCGATGACCCAAGCCCCCTCCTACGACTCCCGCGGCCTGGTGAACCTGATGGCGGAGATAGAGAGTCGACTCATCGGGTCGGCCCCCGCCCCCAGGCTCACGCCGGAGCTGAGCGAGACCATCCCCGGGGCCGAGACCGTCGTCTTGATCCTCTTCGACGGGTTGGGCGAAGCCCAACTGGCTCACCCCGGCGCAGCCAGCTTCCGCGAGAGCAGGCGGGGAGTCATCGAGGCAGGCTTTCCCACAACCACCAGCGTTTCCTTGGCCACGATTGCCACCGCGCTGCCTCCTTCTCAGCACGGCGTCGTCGCCCATCTCGCCTGGCTACCGGAGCACGATCGCGTGGTCAACACGCTGAAGTGGGTCGACCTCGGGGGGAACCCCGTCCTCCACGAATACGAAGCCATGCTCCCTTCACCAAATCTCTGGGAGCGTCTGGGATCTGCCGGAGTGGAGGCAATCACGGTTCAGCCGGACGGCTTCCGCACCAGTCCCCTGACCCGGGTTCTCTATCGGGGAGCCCGGTTCGAGGGCATCTGGGATGTCGAGGACATGATCGATGCGACCGTCCAACTGGCGCAACGGCCAGGGAGGTTCATCTTCACCTACGTGCCACAGGTTGACTTCGCCGGGCATGTGTTCGGGCTGGAGTCCGACGAGTTTGCCGAAGCGATGGGGATCGCGGCCCGAATCTGGGACGAGGTCCGTCGCAAGCTCCCCGAAGGAGCGGTGCTGATCGGCACCGCCGATCACGGCCTGATCGAGTTTCCCGAAGACCGAAAGCTCCTGATCAGGGAGCCCCAATTCGACAAGCTTCGGTTCGCCGGCGATACCCGTGGGGTGCATCTCTGGTGTAGCCCCGAACAAGCCGACGCCTTGGTCACGCTGACCGGTGGGGCTCTCCTTGATCCGAAGGAGCTGATCGGCCCCGATCCGACATCTTCGGCCCTGGAGCGTCTCGGAAACACTTTGCTGATCCCCCCCGGCAACCTGGCTCTCCTCCCCAAAGGCTTCGACAAGCGTCTTCGCGCCTACCACGGGGGCCTCGATCGCCGCGAGGTGGAGATCCCGCTCCTCGTCGGCTGACACACCCGACTTCCAGTCGAAGCTGCACGGGGTGTCGCCACGCAATACCCGGTGCAGCCTCGACAACCATCACAGGGAACTTCCAGTCGAAGCTGCACGCGGTGCCGCCACGCAATACCCGGTGCAGCGTCGACAACAAAACACGTGCACAAAAATTTGCACTACGGCGGTAGTAGTAATACCTTTTCCGATGTTGTTTGGTAGCTAACGACCTCTGGGAGACCCCTTGTGAAACGCCTGATCATCCTTCTCGTAGCCATGGCGATGGCCCTGACCGCGTGTGGCTCGGAATCCGCCTCCGATGAGCCCCTCGTCGTCTATTCGGGCCGAAGCGAAGAGCTGGTTCAACCGCTCATCGACATGTTCACCGAGGAGACGGGTATCGAGGTCGAGGTCAGATACGGCGGGTCCACGGAGCTGGCGGCAACGCTCCTCGCCGAAGGAGAGAACACCGACGCCGACGTCTTCTACGCCCAGGACCCGGCGTCGCTCGGGTCGGTGAAAGACCTCTTTGCCGAGCTCCCCGACCGTTTGCTCGGAGTGGTCGACCCCCAGTTCGCCGATGTCGATGGGTTGTGGGTCGGCACCTCGGGTCGGGTTCGCGTCTTCGTGCATGATGCAGACACCGACAAGCCTCTCCCCCAGACCATCGACGATGTCGTCGACAATCCCGAGTGGGCAGGCGATCTCGGCGTCGCACCGACCAATGGCTCTTTCCTGGCCTTTGTGGCCGCCATGGTCCTCGAGCGAGGTGAGGACGCCACTCTGGAGTGGCTCACCAAGCTGGCCGATGCCCAGCCCACCCTCTACGAGGGCAACTCGCCGATCGTCGCCGCCGTCGACGCCGGGGAGATCGGGTCGGGGCTGGTCAACCACTACTACCTGTTGCGACTGAAGGCCGAGGGAGCCGGCGAGGACGCGGCCAACTGGTACATCCCGGCCGGCGACGTTGGGTCTCTCGTGATGCCGGCAGGTGCCGGGGTGATCGAGGGTGGCAACGAGGAGGCGGCGCTCCGATTCGTCGAGTTCCTGCTTTCGGACCAGGCTCAGGAGTTCTTCGTCGAAGAGACCCATGAGTTTTCGCTCACCGGCGCCGCGACCGACCCGAACCTGCCTGACCTCTCCGAGATCAATGCCCCGAACATCGACCTGTCCAAGCTCGCCGACACGTTGGAGATAGCGACGCGCCTCGTGAGCGAGGCCGGCCTGGTGTGACATGACCCTGGCCCCACCGGCGCCGCAGGAGAGGACGACAAGAGTCCGCAGCCTGTCCCGCGGTTGGCAGGTGGCGGCCGTCATCATCCTCATCCCGGTGCTCGTGCCGCCGTTGAGCCTGCTCTGGCAGGTGATCGAGGGCGGCACCGGCATCATCCTCCCCGCCGATCGGCTCTTGGAGCTGTTCGCCAACACGCTGCTGCTCGCTGCGGCGGTCACGGTCACTGCCCTCGCCATAGGCACGGCGACTGCGTGGATCACCTCCCGCACCGATATCCGGTTCCGTCGAGGATGGATGATCCTCGCCGCTCTACCGCTGGTTATCCCGTCCTATGTGGCCGCCCTGACGATCATCGGCGCCACCGGGCCCGGGGGCCTGCTTGCGGACACTCTGGGATGGGACCTCCCGACACCCTTCGGCTTCGTTGGAGCCTGGGTCGCACTGGCAATCTTCCTGGCTCCTATGGCTCATCTGATCGTGACGCCCGCGCTGCAGCAGGTGGATCCGGCGACGGAGGAGGCGGCGATCGGGCTCGGTTCCAGTCGACTCCGGGCCTTCTTCACCGTGACTCTCCCCCAGCTCCGGCCGGCGATGGCATCAGCCGGGCTCATGGTGGCGCTCTACACGATCTCGGACTTCGGAGCCGTCTCGCTCCTCAGATTCGACACATTCACGCGAGCGATATTCACCCTCTACCAGGGGCAGATAGATCGAAGACCCGCCGGAACGCTGTCGGCGATCCTGATGGCTCTCGCCATCGTCGTCCTCGTGGTGGAGCGGCGGACCAGGGGCCGCGCCAGCTACCACAAGGCAAAGCCGACCCGCAGACGGCAGGTGACCGATCTCGCGAAGTGGCAGCGACGCTTCGCCACGGGATTCATGGGGCTGTTCGCCCTCTTGAGCCTGGTGCTGCCCGTATCGGTGCTCACCTACTGGCTCACCCGAGGAATGGGCGCGGGTCAGGAGCTTCCCTCGATCTGGCCGGAAATCGGAAGGTCTCTCAGCGTCGCCGTCGTCGCCGCCGTCGTCGCGGCAGCAGTGTCGATCCCGGTGGCGATGGTCGCCGCCCGTCAGCGTTCCGGGCTCGGGGGGATCGGGGAGTCCATCGCCTGGGGGACATATGCGCTACCCCACATCACGGTCGGTGTGGCCATGGTCGGATTTGCTCTTGCATGGGCTCAGCCTCTCTATCAAACCGTGCTCCTGCTCGTGGCCACGTATGTGATCATGTTCCTCGCCCAGGCCGTGAGCAGCACCCAGGACTCCATCAAACGCTTCAACCCTGTTCTCGAAGACGCATCGCGCGGGCTCGGCCACGGGCAGATCTCCACCCTCTTCCGAGTGACGGTGCCGCTCATCGCCCCGGGACTGCTCGCCGGTGGGGCGCTTGTGTTCATCGGAGTGATAAAGGAGCTGCCGGCGACCCTCCTCCTCCGCCCCAACGAGTTCGAGACCCTGGCAATCCGAATCTGGAGCGCGACTGGCGAAGGCTTCCTGACCAGAGCTAGCTTGTCGAGCCTGGCTTTGATAGCCGTCTCCATCATCCCGCTCTTTCTGGTGACCACACGTGACCTCAGCGACTGACCAGCTTGCGATACGGGCCCGGGGCCTGACCAAGTCGTACGGCGATGTTCTCGCCCTCGACGGGTTCAGCCTGGACGTGTGGGAGGGCAGCGTCGTGACTCTGCTCGGACCGTCGGGTTGTGGCAAGACCACCGCACTTCGGGTCATGGCAGGCTTCGAGAGGGCAGGCGGAATCGTCGAGATCAGGGGAAGAAGGGTCCTGGATGCCGACACCTTCGTCGCACCGGACAAGAGAAGAGTTGGGATGGTCTTCCAGGACTACGCCCTGTTCCCCCACATGTCAGTGCGAAAGAACATCGCCTACGGGCTCGATCGGAGAGCGACGGGCAGACGGCTCGATGAGCTGATGGACCTCGTAGGGCTGCACGGCCTGGGCAACCGGATGCCTGCCGAGCTGTCAGGAGGCCAGCAGCAGCGCGTCGCCCTGGCGCGAGCCCTGGCACCCAACCCGGACGTGATCTTCCTCGACGAGCCATTCTCCAACCTCGACGCGTCGCTCAGAGAGAGAGTGCGACGCGAGCTCAAGGTGATCCTGACCGAAGCGAGGGCGACCGCGGTGTTCGTCACTCACGATCAGGAGGAAGCCCTGGCGACCTCCGACATCGTGGCTGTGATGAAGGAGGGCAAGATTTTGCAGGCCGACACGCCGGCTCACCTCTACACGAACCCCGTCGACGAGTGGGTGGCGACGTTCCTCGGCGACGCCGACGTCCTCGAGACCGAAGCCAACGCTGGCTTCGCGGAGACCGTGCTGGGAAGATTCACCACCGAGTTGTCCGGCCCCGTCGCCGTGATGACCCGTCCCGAGGACATCCAACTATCGGTGGGCGAGACCCCAAACGCCTCAGTCGCCGGCATCGAGTACTTCGGACACGATCAATTGATCACTTTGGCCATGGCAGATGGCGTGCGGGTCCGATCCCGCATCGGGTCGCGCCCCAACTATCGAGTCGGACAGCAGATTCGCGCCCGAGCAGTCCAGGCCCGAGTTTTCGCCCGATCCGCCTGACCATCGGCCGGCGGTACGATCGCATTCATGACGGAGGCCGCAATCACGCTTCTCGCTGCCCTGGCTGCAACCTTGTTCTCGGGCGACCTGTGGCGTGACTACCGACGGAAGCCACGACCCCACGTCGCTGCATACGCAGCGGGGATGTCGATGTTCGCCCTCGCCACCTGGGCATTGTTCATCGGCTCGAGCTTTGGGTGGTCGGGCCCGGTCTACCGGACCTTCTTTCTGTTCGGCGCCATCCTCAACATCCCGGTCCTCGCCACGGGGTCGATGTTCCTGGTAGTCGGAAAGCGGTCGGGCCACGCCATGACGATCTTTGTCGGCGCGCTCACAGCCATTGCCACCACTCTGACACTGACGGTCCCCTTCGAAGCGCCGCTACCGGATGGAGGTGTGCCGGAGGCTGTCTTTCCCCTCGGATTCAGCCCGCGGCTGTTCGCGATCATCGGCGGAGGCTTGGGCTCCACCATCCTCATGGCTCTCTCACTGGTCAGCGTGTTTCGCTTCTGGCGAAGGAACAGGCCCATCGTGTGGGGGAATCTGCTGATCCTGGGTGGCGTCTTCGCGGCGGCCTGGGGCGGCACCGGCCTCGCCCTAGGCGATGCCGGAGGCTTCGCGATCTCGCTCTTCGTCGCCGTCAGCCTGATCTGGGCCGGCTATCGCACCGCGTCTGGCAAGCGACCAAGCCCAGTACGCAAGAGCGAAGAAGCCGACACCGAGCACGGTGTGGACCAGCTTGAAGGCAAGGCTCCCTGACCCGGCCCAGTTGACGACGAGGCTCCTGGCCCAAACCACTGTGGTCCACGCCGAGAAGAGATAGAGAACGATGCGCCCCCCTGCCCATCGGCCAGGGAAGAGGAGAACACCGGCTGCAGCCAACCCGACCACGAGTGAGCCGCCGATACGGGCCACGTCGGCCCAGTCGTCGCCTTGTGTCAGAAGCCCGATTCGACCACCCCAGGTGATAGCCGTCCACGCCAGGATCGCAATCGCAAGCCAACGCGCTCTGGAGATCATCCGCCGATGTAGCTCATCTCGACCCGCTGTCCGATCGATACGGTTTGCGATGACCTGATCTCCGAATAGCGGTCGGCGCGTTTGGCCCAGACCCGGTCGATGATCTCGCCGATCTCCATGTCCGACGCTCCTTCCCGGATCGGCTCCTTGAGATCGGTTCCCGAGCCGGAGAAGAGGCAGGTGAAGATGGAGCCGTCCGGCGAGAGGCGGACCCGGGTGCAGTCCCCACAGAACGGTTGGGTCACCGAGGCGATCACGCCGATCTCCCCACCCCCGTCCTTGTATCGGTAGCGCTTGGCGACCTCGCCCACGTAGTTGGGCTGCAATGGCTCGAGCGGGAACTCCTGATTCACCGCTTCGATCATCTCGAGTGCCGGGACCACGTCGTCGAGTCGCCATCCGTTGGTGGTGCCGACGTCCATGTACTCGATGAACCGCACGATGTGACCGGTGCCTCGAAAGTACCGGGCCAAATCGACGACGGCATGCTCATTGACACCGCGCTGGACTACAGCGTTGATCTTGATCGGCCCGAGACCAGCATCGGATGCCACCTTGATCCCTTCGAGGACGGTTTCCACCGGATAGTCGACGTCGTTCATCGCCATGAAGGTGGGGTCGTCCAGGGCATCGAGGCTCACGGTCACCCGCATCAGGCCGGCCTCTTTGAGCGTTTCGGCTTTGCGAGCGAGAAGAGAGGCGTTGGTGGTCAGGGTCAGATCGTCGATACCGCCAACTCCGGCGAGCATCGCAATGAGCTTCTCGATCTCCCGTCGCAGCAGTGGCTCTCCCCCGGTGAGACGCAGCTTGGTGACACCACGCTCGGCAAAGAGCCCGGCGACTCGGGTGATCTCCTCGTAGGTCAGCTTCTCGTCTCTGGACAGGAACCGGTACTCGGGCCCAAAGATCTCCTTTGGCATGCAATAGGTGCACCGGAAGTTGCACCTGTCGGTTACCGAGATCCGAAGATCCCTAACCGGCCTGCCGAGGGTATCGAGGGGCTGAGTCATCTACACCGAGGATATTGGATGCCGCCACCTTTTGGGCCAGGGAGGTTTTCAACTATCCGACGAGGAGTACGAGAATGTATATACATGAGTCTTTTCAAGAAGCGCTTCAAGGCTGCCCAGCTCAAGAGCATGGAGGACTTCGATGACATCACTGCCTCAGGAAAGCCTGTGATGATCGACTTCTTCCAGCACGGGTGCCAACCGTGTCGGGTCATGGACGGCATCGTCGACGAGGTGGCCGAGGAGTTCGATGGCGACGCAATCGTCGTCAAGGCGAACCTCGAGAACGTTCCAGACCTCTTCTACAAGTTCAAGGTGAAGTCGACGCCCACTTTCGTGGTGCTCAACCCCCAGGACGGGGGCCTCCATCAGAGGTGGCGCCATTCCGGCATGGTCAAGAAGGACGTGATGACCGGTCAGGTGGAAGGCGCCATCGAGGCTTTCAAGGAGTAGTCACCTCCCCGACCGGCACCTCGGCTGCGGGCTCACGCTCCAGGGTCGAGATCCAGCCGCCGAGACCGGTGACGAGGACGACCAGGGCCACGACCCATCCGATGAGTGGCACCAACCACAGCGCTGCCACGACCAATGAGCCGATACCGACAGCTCCTGCGATCGTCGAGTTCCGCTTGATGCGGCTCCCCAGCCAGGCAACTGCAGGTATGCCGGCGATGAATCCGAGAACGAGCACTATCCCGAGGGTCGCAAAGAGCACCGGGATCAGCGCCGCCACCAACGGCAAGGCCGCAGACACCGGAGCGAGGGCAAGCACCGCCACGCCAATGCCAACGATCAGCAGCGGAGACAGGACCACTGCAAGCCCGCGGGGAATGTAACGCAGCGGCGAAGACGCAAGCCCGGTCACGGCTCGCTCGGTTCGCTCTGGCCATGCCGAAGCAACGAGGAGCGCGACCGCCGAGAGAAGGATTGCCACCACGATGCGAGTGGCAAGGCCCAGCGCCCTGATCCGGATGTTGGGGCTCACCGGGCTCTGTTGGACCACTGCGCCGTCAACCCCAGCCGGGTCGAGACCGACGATCTCGCTATCCGACCTGTAGGTG
>QQVI01000090.1 GCA_003388545.1 Actinomycetota bacterium | reverse complement strand
CGAAAGCCCACGCCCTCAGTCGAAGAAGTCTACGAGCTGCCCGCCGAGAAGCCGCTGCCCGGCCTGGTTTGGGTGGCAGTCATCACGCACGCCTACCTCGGCGGAGGTCAAGGGCCCCAGGTCTGGCCCCCGGTAAACGCCGGGCAGGGCGGCTGCTGCCCAATCAGAGGCCTCCGCTGCGATCGCCGGCCCATCGGCGCCGACCGCATCGCAAACGATTCCTTCGTAGAAGTTCACCGGTGATATCCAGATCGGGATACCGGGATCCCTTTGATGGATCTGATCAACGATGTGTGTGATCCATGCTTGCTCGGTCTCGTCGAACGAGCCCTGGTGCTCACTGGATCTCAGACACAGCTGGACCCAGGTCTCGACGTACCCGGTTGCGGGACGACGGTCTTCGTAGATTCCCCAGTACTCGGGATAGCGATCCTCGGATGGATCGCCCCACGACGGTGGTGAACCCCCGCCGAGATCGCCGGTGGTGAGGCGGTCGAGGCTGGAGAGATCTGTGTAGCCGGCCACTGCGAGATCGGTGTTGGAGCAACCCACCACACCCACCGTACCGGTGCCAACGGGAGGTGCCGGTTCGGTGTTGCCGGTGGTCGATGCCACGGTTGTCGTCGTGCCGGGTTCGACTGTCGTCGTGGTCGCATTACCGGGAGTCGTCGTCGACGTGCGCGGTGGACGCGTGTCACCTGTCGTCGAAGTCTCTGAGATTGTTGTTGTGGTCTCGGCGCTGGAGGAGCCACACGCGGCGGCGGTCAGCGCCACCGCGAACATGAGGATTCCCCAACGCCACGAACGTCCCTCGAGCATCCCGGTGATCCTAGAAGTGGTCGTGGCGCTATTTGACCAGAGCCTCGAGAACATCGATGTATCGCTGGACGGCGTGGTTGAGCAAGAAGTGGCCTTCCACCAGCTCCCGGGCTGACCTTCCCATCTTGTGTCGAAGGTCATCGTCCCCCGCCAGGAGATCCAGCGAAGCCGCCATGGAATGGATGTCCCCGCGTGTGTGGGTGAAACCGGTCTCGCCGTCGTGGACGGCCTCACCCACGCCACCGACATCGAACGCCACAACCGGCAAACCTGATGCTGCCGCTTCGAGAACCACACCGGGGAGACCCTCGGTACGCGAAGTCAGGAGGAGAACATCGGCCCATGCCAGGTGCGGCTTCACATCTTCGACCGAGCCTGCGATCTCAACCGAGGGCCGGGCCACCGATCGGACCTGCTCGACGAGCGGCCCGGTCCCGAGAAAGCGAAGTCGCGACGGGCGTTCCATGGCCTCGAGACACTCCAGTGCGGCCATCGGGTCCTTCTCGTCGGACATGCTCCCAACGAACAACACATGGAGCTCGTCGCTGCGCCGCTCACGACCAACATCCAGGTATTCCGAAGGCACACCGGGGTGCGCGACATGGACCTTGCCGGCCTCGACGCCAAAGCCATCGATGAGTTGATCGGCGGTCGCCCGGGACACGGCGGTCACCAAGTCGGTGCGTCGCAATAGCCCGGTCATCATCAGCTTTCGGGCAGGGTTATTGGCCCAGAATTCGGGCTCGCCGATGGACGAATACACGAGGGCAGGTCCCGGTCGGCCCCACAATGCGAAGACGCTGTACTTGAGCGTGGCCCCACCACCAGCCATCACCACGTCGGGCTCGAGCTCATCGACAATTCTGCCGAGACGCCGGATGAGTCCCGGCCGCAAGCCGGACGTCGCTCCTTCCGGACCGAGGATCGGTGTCGCCGAGACCTCAGACCCTCCGGCGACTCGCTTGAGGGCATAGAAGTCCACGCTCCAGCCGCTCGACTCGAGAGCACCTGCGAGATGCTCGCCAAAGACCTCGGCCCCCCTCCGCTGGGTGCTGGAGACGAGCAGCAATATGGACTGTCCCATCCGGCCAAACGGTAACCTGCTTGCCTGTGGGCACAATTGACATAAGGGGGATGGAGCCTTCTGACGTTCCGGAAGTGCTCGATGTGCTGAGGGCCGCTCTCGGCGAAACACCGATACTCAAGCGAACAAGAGAGCTGTGGGCGTGGAAACACGAGCGGAACCCATTCGGCAAGTCCCTCGCCCTCGTCGCTGTCTCGGGAGGCAGGATCGCCGGGGTCCGGGCCATGATGCGCTGGGACATGGCGACGCCCGAAGGACCGGTTCTGCGCTGTCTCCGGCCCGTCGATACGGCGACGCATCCCGAGTTCGGGAGGCAGGGGATCTTCCGATCACTTACGGAGTCGGCAATCGAGCAGGCGAAGGAAAGTGGGCTGGACCTGATCTTCAACACTCCAAACCAGGCTTCAGGTCCGGGGTACCTCAAGATGGGCTGGCAGGAAGTAGGGCCGATAGGCGTGATGGTGCGGCCCCTGCTCCGGTGGGGAGAGAAGGTGCCACCGGACGAAGCGCCGACGCCAGATGCTTTCTTCGCCGCCGGAACGGATCCCGCCGGGGGCGAAGTGCAAGACCGGGCCCCGATGGGTCTCAGAACCCCGCGCACACCCGAGTACATGAGATGGCGATTCGAAGGGCACCCGACGGCGGGCTATCGGTCCATCCCGGCTCGAGGAGCGAGGGCGATAGTCAGGTCCAACCTGCGCTCGGGGAGAAAAGAGCTCGTAGTCTCCGAGCTCTTCGGGTCGTCACCTGCCCGAGCCGTGCGGCGGGTGGCCCGCGTCGGGCGGGCCGCATATCTTGCCGGCTGGTTCTCGTCTGGCTCACCGGAACGCCGCGCCGCGCTGGCCGGAGGAATGGTGCCCATTCCCGGTATGCGCGCTCTGACGCTGATGACTTACCCTCTCGGCGAGCTTCCGGTGAATGTCCTCAGCCTCGACTCCTGGGATATCGGCCTTGGTGACCTGGAATTGCTCTAGTGGCATCTGCCCACTGGCAGTGAGCCGGAAGCGGGCTAACTTGACGAGGTCAATGGAGGCAGAATGAACACAAGTGGGAAGCCGGCAATCGCCGGTGGGGAGCCGCTCTTCGACAGGCCGATACCTTTCGTCCGACCCGTCGTCGAAGAGCCGGAGACGATCATCGAGATGATCCGATCGAGTCTGGCGTCAGGGATGCTCACCGACGGCCCGATGGTCGAGCAGTTAGAGGAGAGGATGAAACAGGTCCTCGATGTCGATCATTGCGTGGCGGTTGCCTCATGCACCACCGGGCTCATCCTCCTGATGCAGGCTCTCGATAAGAAGTCCGTGACCATGCCATCGTTCACTTTCTCGGCAACGGCCCACGCAGCCCGTTGGAATGGGATGGATATCACCTTCGCCGACTGTGACCCCGACTCGTGGCTGCTGAGGCCGAACGACGTCGAGGGCGAGCCCGAGCTGATCGTCGGTGTCCACATCTCAGGCGTTCCCTGCGACGTCCAGGGGCTGGAGGCAAAGGCCGAGGAAGTGGGAGCGACCCTCATCTTCGACGCTGCGCACGGAGCCGGCTCCTCGATCGAGGTAGACGGAGTGCGCGGCCCGCTCGGGAAGTACGGCACTGCGGAAGTGTTCAGCCTGACCCCGACGAAGGTGCTCAGCGGGCCGGAGGGCGGCATCGTGGCAACCAACGATGCTGATCTGGCTGCAACCCTGCGCCGGGCCCGCAATTACGGGAACCCGGGGAGCTACGACACGCTCGAGGCCGGCATGAACGGTCGAATGTCCGAGCTTCACGCAGCGGTTGTGCTGGCCGGGATCGATCATCTCGACAATCGAGTCAAACATCGCAACACCCTGGCTGACCTCTATCGAGAGGGGATCGGTACCTTGCCCGGCGTCGGTTTCCAGGAGGTGCCGGCCGGGCGGCAGAGCTCGGTCAAGGACTTCACCATCACGATCTCAGACGGCTTCGAGGTGCCAAGGGACCGAGTTGTGGAAGCGTTGAAAGCGGAGGGCATCCCAACCAGGCCGTATTACTCGCCTCCTCTTCACCGGCAGACGGCCTATTCAGACATCGACACTCCGACTCTGCCGGTCACAGAGGAGCTTGCGTCACGGGTGATCAGCCTCCCGGTCTGGAGCGACATGGACCAGGAGACTGCAGAGAAAGTCATCGAAGCCCTGGTGCGGATACACACCCATCGCGCCGGGCTCTGACTTGTCCGGCGACCCCAGGACGGAGGCTCATTGGGAGCGCTGATCGATCTCGTATCAGGGCGCCAATTCCTCACCGGAGCTGCGGCCGGTCTTGCCGGGGCGGTATTGGCTCTCGCACTGCGTCGATGGAAGCCCGATTGGGGTCTGATCTGGTCGCTTGCGACCCTGGGCGTGCTCTGGTCGCTCGGGCTGTTACGAGGGCTCGGAAGCGTCGGCTCGGGTCGAGGGGCCTCTGTGTCGTTCTTAGCTGTCACGGCAGCAGCGTTGATCGCTGCAGTCACCGCCTACGGGATCTGGCGGTCGCGAGACATCGAGACAGCCGGCCCAGCCGTTGCCATATCCATCGCCGGGATCTGGGCGACGGTGCCGGACACCGAGCGGGCGGCAGTCCTGATGGGGGTTTCGGCGGTGCTCGTACTCGCCTGGTGGCCCCTCCGCTGGTCGAAGCCTGCCTCATTGGGAGCAACCGGTCTGGCGTTGTTGTTGGCGTGGGTGGCGTTGACCGATGGTGCTGCGCGGGATACCGGGCTCATCGGAGCTTTGGGATCGATGGCGGCGATCACGTCCAGCGCGACACTCGTACCAGCTCGAAGACCGTGGATCTGGCTGCTCGGCCACCTCGTCGTCGTAGTCACCTGGTCCCGCGTTGCCGGGCTCATGGCTTCACCCGTCGCCGCGATCGCTACGGGTTCGATCGTCACCGCTGCAGTGGTGGCAGCGCTCCGCTACTGGGTCGATGGAGGCGTCATGCGGCGCGAAACCGTATGAAAGGCGCTTCGTCCACCCATCGGTCCACCGCCGCTTCGGACCGCTGCGGATCGGAGTCCCAACTCTCGATCAGGGCCCGGAGCAAGACCCTCCTGCGTTCCTGACGGTCGGGCTCCTCCTCACCGATGACCGGAACGTCGGCCTCGATGCCACGCTTCAGGTGGAGCGTGAATTCGGGATTCGCCTTGATGTTCGCTTCCCAGTCTCTCTTGCGGCCGGGCCGTCCAGTCAGGTAGTACTCGCCGTCGAATTGATGGAAATAGATCTCGATTCGCCTCGGCTTGCCCGACTTGCGTCCAATGGTGGTTATGTCGGCGATGCCGCCACGGTCCATTGCATCTTTGATCGTCTTGTCCATGGACACACAAACAAGCCTCGGGCCCCGGATCTTCCCGGGTAGGTTGACCGGTGATGGGCCAGTTGATCGAAGTCCAGTATCGAGAAATCGGGGATGTCGCGCTCTTCGACACGGACCGCTCGATCACGGGCCAGGACAGCCGGGTATACCGCGGGCCATCGCCGAATGACGATCCCCCATCGACTCTGGCAACACGGCTCTTTCGAACCGATGGGTCGATTGACCATGTGCACGTCCTATCGAACACCGTTTCCATCCGCCGGCGAGGTGGCTGGGACGACGCAAGCCTCAAGGGCGCCAGAGACGTCATCGCCAGCCTCTTCGTCGTCTACGACGAGGATGCCGACCCGTATGAGCCCCTCCGCGAGGCCAACTACAACGCCACGATCGCCTCGATAAGGGCTCACAACGAGGACCTCTGGGTCATGAAGGTGATGCCCGATGAGCCGATAGAGCCGTTCGATGCCGGCCAGTACACCACGTTGGGGCTGGGCTATTGGGAGCCACGGGCAGACGACGCCGTTGAGGACTTCGATGACGAGCAGCGCCGCAAGATGGCGCGGAGGTCGTATTCCGTCTCGTCTTCGATCGTGGATCGCGAAACCGGCGAGCTGGAGCCAGAACATCCTGAAAGCGTCGAGTTCTACATCGTCAAGGTGCGGCCCGATCAGGAAGAGATCCCGGCGCTCACCCCGCGGATCTTCACCAAGGGTGAGGGTGATCGACTCTTCATGAGCCACAAGTTCACGGGTCGCTACACGCTCCGAGGCGTCGAGCCTGGGGACAAAGTGGTCTTCCTGAGCACGGGGACAGGGGAAGCCCCCCAAAACGCGATGACGGCGGAGCTCCTACGTCGAGGGCACGCCGCCCCCATCCTCAACTTGGTTTGCGTCCGATACAACGACGACCTTGCCTACATCCCCGAACAGAAGATCGTTCAGGAGAAGTGGCCGAACTATCGATATGAGGCCATCACCACCAGGGAGCCCGAGAACGAAGGGAACAAGGTGTACATCCAGGACCTCGTCCGGGGCGGAGGGGTCGAAGAGATGCTCGGTGGTCGGTTAGACCCGGAAGACACCCATGTCTTCCTGTGCGGCAATCCGGCGATGATCGGTTTGCCGAAGTGGGAGGAGGACAGTCCGGTGTTCCCCGAGCCTGTAGGTGTGTGCGAATTGCTGCATGAGCGTGGTTTCACCATCGATCACCTCAAGACGAGAGGCAATGTCCACTACGAGGAGTACTGGAAAGACCGCTAGCGACCTCTCCGCTGGGCTTCGGCCACGGCGATAGCCGTCAGGTTGACCACATCGTTCACTGAGGCGTCCCTCTGCAAGACCTGGACGGTTTTTGGGAAGCCGCTGAGAATCGGCCCGATCACTTCTGCGTCGCCCAGGCGGTTCATGAGCTTGTAGGCGGCGTTGGCCGCAGTGAGGTTGGGGAACACGAGGACGTTGGCCGCCCTTTGCAAGGGGCCGTCGGGACGGCGGCTGTGGAGGAGATCGGTCACCACCGCCGTGTCTGCCTGCATCTCACCATCCACCGGAACGTCGGGCCGCTCGTTTCGGAAGAGCTCCACAGCTCGTCGGATGCGGGCGGGCTCCGGTCCCCCGGCCGAGCCGAAGTCGCTGTAGGAGATGAAGGCGACCCGCGGATCACGGTTGAAGTCCTTCTCTGCCGTGGTTGTGGCCGCAATTGCGATCTCGGCGAGCTGCTCTGCCGTTGGCTCGATGTTCACGGCGCAGTCGGTGAAGAAGAAGGGACGACCCCGCACCACCACGAGGTACACGGAGGAGACTATGGATCGGCCCTCCTCGACCTTCAGCACCTGAAGAGCGGGACGAATCGTCTCCGGGTAGTGAGTGGTCAAGCCACCCATTACTGCATCGGCCTTCCCCTCCCGGACCATCAGACACGAGAACATGTTGTGGTCGAGGACCTGACGCCGGGCGTCCTGGAGTGACAACCCTTTGTGACGTCTCAGGCTCTCCAGCTCGACGGCATATCGCTCTCTCTGTTCCGGCTCGTCGTCGGGGTTTATGGTCTCCATGCCGTCGATCGAGAGCCCCGCCGTCGCGGCCAGCTCCTCGACCCGCTTGCGACTTCCCACGAGGACCGGCGATGCGATCCCCTCGTCGAGCACGCGGCGGGCAGCCCGGATGATCCTGAGATCCTCTGCGTGGGGGTACGCCACCCGCTTGGGCTGCGCCATGGCCTTCGTCGTGACTGCGCTGATCAGCCCGTAAGAAGCCTGGAAACGTGCCCTGAGCTCATCCCGATATTGATCGAAGTCCTCGATCTCCCTGCGGGCCAGGCCCTCTTCCATGGCCGCTCGTGCCACTGCCGGCGCGACCGTCCAGAGGACTCGCGAATCGAATGGCTTCGGAATCAGGTATTCGGGCCCGAACGAGAGTTGTTGCAGGTCATAGGCGCGCAGGACAGCATCCGGCACTGGCTGGCGGGCCAGCGCCGCAAGCCCCTGGGCGGCGGCAATCTTCATCTTCTCCGAGACCCCTCGGGCCCTCACATCCAGGGCTCCGCGGAATATGAAGGGAAAGCCGAGCACGTTGTTCACTTGATTGGGGAAGTCGGAACGGCCGGTGGCCATGAGCACGTCGGGACGGGCTTCGCAGGCCTCGTCGTAGGTGATCTCCGGGTCGGGATTGGCGAGAGCGAACACTATGGGCTGCTCGGCCATGGACTGAATCATCTCTTTGCTCACCGTCCCTGCCACGGAAACGCCGACAAAAGCGTCCGCTCCGACGAGGGCGTCGGCCAGATCGCGTGCTTCGGTCTTGACGGCGAACTCACTCTTGATCTCATCGAGGTCGCCACGGCCATCGTGGATCACGCCTTTGGAATCGACCATCAGAACGTTGCCGGGGTCGACCCCCAGCTCGATGAAGAACCGGGCGGTCGCAACGCCCGCGGCTCCGGCCCCGGCGAAAACCACCTTCGTCCTCGATATGTCTCTCCCTGTCAGCTCCAGAGCATTGATGAAAGCGGCTCCGGAGATGATGGCCGTCCCATGCTGATCGTCGTGGAACACCGGGATGTCGAGCTTTTCCCTGAGCGTCTGCTCTATGTAGAAGCACTCAGGCGCCTTGATGTCCTCCAGGTTGATCCCGCCAACCGTGGGAGCAAGCAACTCGCAGAATCTGATCACGTCGTCCGGGTCGGGAGCGTCGATTTCGAGGTCGAACACATCGATGTCGGCGAATCTCTTGAAGAGAACCGCCTTCCCTTCCATGACGGGCTTGCCGGCCAGCGCGCCGATGTTGCCCAAGCCGAGCACTGCGGTCCCGTTGGAGACAACTGCTACGAGGTTGGCCCTGTTGGTGTACCGGAAAGCGGCGTCGGGATCGTCTGCGATCACAAGACAGGGCTCGGCTACACCGGGCGTGTACGCGAGGCTGAGGTCCGATTGCGTAGCAGTCGGCTTGGTTGAACGTATCGCGATCTTCCCGGGGCGGGGCTTCTCGTGATACTCGAGCGCCTCGGAGAAATTGGGTCGTCGGGCCATGGGAGGCAACACTAACCAGGCTGGGGGTGGTGGTTAGACGGGCTTCCTGCGACAATTGAGATCAGCGATGACGAGCTTTGACGCACCGATCCTGCAGACGGAGAACGGATACAAAGTGATGGGTGGCTGGCGGGTTGGCCACGCCCCGGAGGAGTCGACCACCAAATCCGGGCTTTTGGTGCCGATCGGCACCAAAGACGGCAACGACGCCCTCGCCCTGATCGACGTCCAGACCAACCAGCGATTCTGGGCCGTTCCCACGGGCGCATGGCGCTTCATCTGGCCACCAACCGGTCAACCGGTGATCGCAGTCCGGGAGTCGCAGATAATCGCCGAGGAAGAGCTCAACCACGTCGGCGACGAGGGCCAGTACCTCTGATCTTCGTGAATTATTCCCCCTCGGTGAGCGTTGACTGCTCTCTAGGGTGCACAAACACTCACCGAACGACCGAAGAGCTTCGATGACCGATCAACACGCTTCACGTTCCCGACGGCGCCTCACCGCGACCGTAACCGACCTGGAGGTCCGCGTTCAGCGCGCCTTCCTGGTGGGTGTCGAACTGCCCGTAATGGCGACGATCGACGCAGAGCGCAGCCTGGAGGAGCTTGCGCTCCTAACCGACACCTCCGGATCCGACCCGATCGACATGGAGTTGGTGAAGCGTCAGTCGATTGACCCTGCCACCTATATCGGCTCAGGCAAGGCCGACGAGTTGCGGGCTCTGACCAAGGCTCTCGACATCGACGTCGTGATCTTCGACAACCCTTTGACGCCGGCCCAGACGAGGAACCTCGAACAGATCTTCCACGTCGACGTGGTCGATCGAGAGGCGCTCATACTCGACATCTTTGCCCAGCACGCCACTTCCAAGATCGGTGCCCTTCAAGTGGAGCTGGCCATGCTCAGATACAACCTTCCCCGACTTCGCGGGAAGGGCAAGGCGCTATCGCAGCAGGGATTCGGCGTGCTGGCCCGTGGACCCGGAGAGACAAAGCTGGAGACAGATCGGCGTCACACGCTGGCCCGGATCTCCAAGCTGGAACGTGAGTTGAAGGACAAAGCGCGCCACCGTGAGACTCAGCGCAAAGCCCGCAAGCGCAGTGCAATCCCTCAGGTCTCGATCGTCGGCTACACCAATGCCGGCAAGTCGACACTGCTCAACTCCCTGACGGACGCCGGAGTCGTGGTCAGAGACCAGCTCTTCGCCACGCTCGACTCCACGGTCCGGAAGCTCGAGCTCCCTCACAACCGGCAGGCACTGATCGCCGACACAGTCGGTTTCGTTCGGCGCCTCCCCCACCACCTCGTAGACGCCTTCCAGTCGACGCTGGCAGAGGTTGCCGAGGCCGACCTCCTTCTACACGTCGTCGATGCGACCGAGCCCGATCTGGTCGGCCAGCTGGCCGCCGTCCGTGAAGTCCTGCAGGAGATCGGAGCATCCGACGTTCCAGAGCTGCTCGTCTTCAACAAGATCGACCTGATCGATGAGAACGAGAAACAGCGGCTGGAGAACCTCTATCCGGACGCCGTGTTCATCAGCGCGGCTCGATCCGTTGGGCTCGACCGGCTACGCGAGTCGATCGAAAGTCATCTCGAGAGAAAGACCGTCACGCTCAACCTGTCCATCCCCTACGAGCGGGGGGACGTCGTCGCTGCGGCCCATCGGCTCGGAGAGGTCCTCGCAGAGAAGCATGAGCCGGACGGGACGGTCCTCGATGTGCGCGTACCGCTCCGGGACACAAACAGGTTCGAAGGCTTCGAGACGAACGGTGGCCGCTAGAGGCTTCGTCAGGAGAGAGCACCGTCGGCAACCAGTGAGGCTCCGACGATCCCGGCGTTGTTGAGTAGCTGAGCCGGGACGATCCGCAGCGTTGAGGGCAGAAGGTGGTGGTATTGCTCCCACTCCTTCACCACTCCACCACCAAAGATGATCAGGTCCGGGTTGAGCACCTCCTGGACATACTCGAGATAGCGCGCGGTTTCCTTTCCCCAATCGTCCCAAGACAGGTTTCGCTTCTTGCGGGCTTTCGCCGAGAACTCCTGCTCCGCAGGCCGGACGCCCTCGAACTCGATCTGACCGAGCTCGAAATTTGGTACGAGCTCGCCCTTGAACATCAATGCACTCCCGATTCCCGTTCCGAACGTCAGCACGAGTGCCTTGCGAGGAACATCGCGCGCCGCCCCGAATCTCGCTTCGGCGAGGCCGGCGGCATCGGCGTCATTGACGATCGTGCACTTCCTTCCCGTAGCCTCCGAGAAGGTCTTCGCGACATCGGTGCCGATCCAATCGTGGTGGATGTTGTTGGCGCTCAGGGCGACGCCATCTCGGATCACGGATGGAAATCCCGCCCCGATCGGGCCCGGGAAGTCGAGCCCGTCAACGACTTCGGCCACCGTCCTTGCGACCGAGGGGACGTCCGCCGGCTGAGGAGTCTCTATCCGGAGCCTCTCGCTGACCAGCTCGCCTTTCTCCCTGTCGACGATGGCTCCTTTGATCCCGCTGCCACCAACGTCGATGCCGATTCGATGCTCCACTAGCGGCACCTTCGGTGGTCAACCTGGGAGTCGTTTCGAGTCGCCGTCGTCATCTCGACGGCCAAGGCTAAGCGTTTCGACATCGAAGTAATAGCCTGGGCCCATGGATACAAGCGCAGACATAGGTGTTATTGGCCTCGGAGTCATGGGGGCAAACCTCGCCCTCAACCTCGCCGACTCGGGTCAGACGGTCGCGGTCTACAACCGCACGCCGTCGACAACGATGGATTTCATGGCCGGCGAGGCCGTTGACAAGGACATCATGTCGTCTGTGTCCCTCGAGGAGCTCGTCGACTGCCTCGAGCGTCCCCGTCGCATTCTCCTGATGATCCCCGCGGGGAATCCCGTAGACACCGTCATTGAAGACCTCGTTCCGCTTCTCGAGCCCGGTGACATAATCATGGACGGGGGCAACTCCCTCTACACGGACACCGATCGTCGCACTTCCAGCCTGACCGACCTCGGTCTCCGCTATCTCGGAATCGGCTTCTCCGGCGGTGAGGAAGGTGCTCGACATGGGCCATCGATCATGCCGGGAGGCAGCCCCGACGCCTGGGCGGTGGTCGAAGACATGCTCAAAGGGATCGCTGCACTGGCCCCCGATGGCGAACCGTGCTGTGAATGGGTGGGGCCCGGGGGCGCGGGCCATTTCGTGAAGATGGTGCACAACGGGATCGAGTATGGCGACATGCAGGTGATCGCCGAGGCCTACGACCTGATGCGTCGCGGGATGAGCATGGGCCCGACGGAAATCGGTGAGGTGTTCGCCAGATGGGATGAGGGCAGGCTCGACTCGTATCTCATCGAGATAACTGCCGCGATCCTGGCCGAGTCCGAGGGCGGCGAGCCCATGATCGACAAGATCCTCGATGCCGCCGGCCAGAAAGGGACGGGGAAGTGGACCGTCATCGCGTCGATGGAGCTCGCCGAGCCGACCACGCTGGTGTCCGAAGCCGTGTATGCCCGCATCGTCAGCTCAGACCCCGATTTGCGCAAGACTCTGGCGGGGGTTTTCTCCGAGCCGACCGGAGAGATCTCAGATGTGCACGTCGACGACATCGAGTCGGCTCTCTACGCATCAAAGATCATCTCCTACGCCCAAGGGTTCCGGCTGATGTCCCGAGCCTCGAAGGAGTTCGGATGGGACCTCGACATGGCCTCGATCGCTTCCCTGTGGCGAGCGGGGTGCATCATCAGGGCTGAGTTCCTCGGGGACATCATGAGGGCCTTCGAGGCAGAGCCCGACATGGAGGATCTCACCACCGCCGACTTCTTCAAGAGCGCACTGAAAGAGGCCATCGATCCATGGCGCAACGTTGTCGCGGCCTCGGTCGCAGCAGGGCTCCCCGTGCCCGCCTACGCCAGCGCTCTCACGTACTTCGACGGAATGCGCTCCGAGCGTCTCCCCGCCAGCCTGATCCAGGCTCAGCGCGACTACTTCGGAGCACACACCTTCGAGCGGGTTGACGAGCCAAGAGGCGAGTTCTTCCACCACGACTGGGATCTCGATTGATCGAGTTCGCCACGGAGCTGGCCCGGGCAGCCGGACGGATCATCGTCGAGCATTTCCGCAGCGGAGCCACCGCGGTCGACACCAAACCGGACGGTTCGATCGTGACCGCTGCGGACAGGGGCGCCGAGGAGCTTCTGAGGACGATGATCAAAGAGGAGTACCCCGACCATGGCATCGTGGGTGAGGAGTTCGGCGCCGAGAACACCGAAGCCGAGCACGTGTGGACGCTCGACCCGATCGACGGGACGATCTCATTCGTCTCCGGCGTCCCCCTCTTCGGGACCCTGATCGGCCTGCTCGAGGGGGGCCAACCCGTGCTTGGTGTGATCTACCCACCCA
>QQVI01000300.1 GCA_003388545.1 Actinomycetota bacterium | reverse complement strand
CGGCGCCGTCGGCAGCCACTCCGATGACATCGAAGTCGGGGACGAGGTCGACGATTGCTCGCAGCCCTTCCCGAACGACCTCCTGGTCGTCGCAGATGAGGACTCTGATCACGTCTTGACCGCCGGAGCCGAGAAGCTGACGGTGGTCCCGTCGGGCGAGCTCTCCACACCCAACGTGCCATTGACGAGCTCGGCGCGCTCTCGCATCCCCCTTATGCCGTGGTGGCCGTTTTGGGTGACAGTTGGATCGAAGCCTTTTCCATCGTCAGTCACCTTCACCGAGATCGTGGAAGCGTCCAACTCGAGGCCCACGTCGATCCTCGTCGCGTCCGCATGCCTGACTGCGTTCGTGATCGCCTCGTCGGCGATTCGGAATGCGGCTTGCTCCAGCTCCGGGGGGAGAGGCGCCGTCTCTTCCGGCCCGGTGACATGAGTCTCCACACCCGAAACCGAATGGGCCTCATCGGCCAGCCAGTGGATGGCTCCAACCAGCCCATGGTCTTCCAGAGGTGTCGCCCTCAGGGCCTCGATTGCCCGACGGGCCTCACCCAACCCGCCTCGCGTCCTGTCCAGCGCGCTTTGCAACAGCCGCTTGGCCTGTTCGGGGTCGTCGTCCCACAGGGCACTCACCGCCTCCAGTTGAACCGCCGTGGCAGTCATGCTGTGGGCGAGCGTGTCGTGGAGCTCCCGGGCCAGCCGATTGCGCTCACGGCCGGTGGCGAGTTGCTCCATGGCTGCCGCTTGGGCCTCGAGGGCTGCTCTCGCTTCTCGCTGACGCGCCACGAGCTTTGAGATGAACAAGCCGAGGAAAGCGAAGAGAACGCCCCGGGCCAATACGAGGGCGCCAACGATCGACAGGTTGGCGTTGGTCGGCTCGAGAAGCGTTCCGACGATGGCCATGTCGAAGACGGTCGAGGCAATGGCGAAGAACACCACCGATCGATAGCGGTATTGCCACGCAACGAGGATGAACGGGACAAAGAGGAGGAAGAAGGACAGCCAATAGTCGCCGAGCGCGATGTTGGGGGAGTAGCCAGCATTCAGACGCCCGGCGATAGTCGCCGCCGCGTCGAGGATGGGCGCCACCGTCGCCAGGATGATTGCTACGGGCAAATAGGCCTTGCCGAACAGCTTCTGGGCTCCTGGGGCGATGAGAAGCAGTAACAGCAGACCGAAGAGAACCAGGCCGACGACGGGGAATTGCGGTGGATCTGGTGGATTGGCACCTCTGGCGGACATCCACACGAGGAGCAGGACAGCCCAGCGAATTCCCGCATACCAGCGGAAGACACGGAGTATCCCTGGTTCCAGCTCTGTCCTCATGTGGTCATTATCGCCCCGCCGGCCTGTGCCACCCAGTGAATGTCGTCATGAGGAGACGTGACGCGTGTCATGGGTCCTTTGTGCTTCGGCCCACTACCGGGGGCGGGTTCCAGGGGATGCAATGGGATCAAGACGAACCGCCAGGAGGTGGACAATGACCAAGACACTCATCACAGTTCTGTTGCTGGCCTTCGGGCTGACGGCATGTTCCATAGACGTGGAGGCAAACCCGGACGGGACACTGACCGTCGAAAGTGTGCTTCTCGAGGCCGACATGCAGCAGTCACTGGAGTACGTGATCGACGATCCCAATGTCGAGAATCTCGACATCGAGTTCCATGACGGCTACGCGTCGATCGATGCCACAGGGACCGACGAGCACACCGGCGATGTCAACAACGTGACCTTCGACGTGAGGCTCTCAGTCGTCGACGGTCACCTCGGAGCTGAGGTGTACAACGGGATGTGGAACGGACACGAGATCCCCGAGTGGATCGTCGAAGCCTGGAACGAGGCGATCGCGCGACAGCTCGAGGCAGAGGGGCGCAAGGACCCGAACAGCGATCTCGTAGCAGTGTCCCTCACCGATGACTCCCTGACCATGGAATGGCTCGTGAGCGACACCCGCTGACCACACCGGCTGGGGGCCGAGAAGCGAGGACCGGGTTCGGTCCTCGCTTCTGTTTCCTTTGGTATCAGGTCTCATATTTGAGACGCTGGGGGAAGAGAATGGAGACGAGGTCGTCGCAATGTGCTTCTGTGCCCGCTACGTCTCAAATATGAGACGTCATTCCTAAGGAAACGTCTGGAGTCAGAAGGGCTTTTCGGTCCCGATGCCGGTCACAGTGGATAGGGCGCGGTCGCCGTTTTCTGTGGCAGGGACAAGTTGTGCCTTGCCACGATGCCCCTCAGGGGTTTCCAGGGTGACGACGAGGGCCTTGCCGGCCACGGCAGTGTGGTTCAGGGTCTCGAGTACACCCGTCCAGTTCCCGTGATCGGGATCGGCTTCAAGCGAGACTCGCCCTGTGGTGAGCAGGACGCCGTCGCTTCCCAGAACCCGCACCGGGCCCTGGTAACTGTCACTCACTATTGCCTCCGAGGAAAGAGCGGACATTGCTGCGGAGGATTATCTCATGCCGGTAGGAGCGATGGACTTCATCGGCGACCCGCTCCGCCTCGTCCTCGAGCTCACCCACTTTCTCGCGGAGACGCTGAACCCTCTCTTTCAGCCGTCGGTTCTCCTCCTGCAAGGCGAGAACCCTGCGGACGCCTTCCAAGTTGAGTCCCTGGCTGGTGAGATCCTGGATCAGCTGCAGCCGCTCGATGTCTTCCCTCGAGTAGCGGCGCGTGCCCCCAGGGGTGCGGAACGGGTCGATCAACCCCTTGCGTTCGTAGATTCTCAGCGTCTGGGGATGCATGCCTGCCAGCTCGGCGGCGACCGAGATGACGAAGACAGCTTTCATCGATTCGCTCATCTCTATTCCTTCAAGTACGAACGGACGTCTTCACCATTCTCCTCCCCGAGCTGCTCGAGGAGCTTCTTTTCTTCGCGGGACACCTTCGTGGGGACGGCCACCTCCACCGTCACGAGCAGGTCGCCGGGCCGCCCATTCTCCGGCTGGACCCCATGGCCCTTGACCCGGAATGTCTTCCCGGAGGGAGTCCCTGCCGGGATCTTCACCTTCACGCCGCCATTGAGAGTGGGGACCTCGATCTTGGTTCCGAGCGTCGCTTCGGTGTAGGTGATCGGGACCTTGAGAGTGAGATTGTTTCCGTCACGGCCGAACAGGCGGCTCTTCGCCACCTTGATCTTCACCAGAAGGTCGCCCGGCGGGCCACCCATCGAGCCAGGAGCGCCCTTCTCTCGAAGTCGAAGGGTTGAGCCGTCCTTGACTCCGGCGGGTATCCGGACCGTGATGTTTCGAGTCTTCATCTCAGAACCGGAGCCTCTGCACTGGGAGCACGGGCTCTCGATGATCTGGCCCCGTCCGCCACACTCCGGGCACGGCTGGCTGAAGGAGAAGAATCCCTGGTTCTGGGCAACCATTCCCCTTCCTCCACATGTCGGACAGGTGGTCACCGCGGTGCCCGGCTCCGCCCCGGAGCCACTGCACCGGCTACACGTCGAGGCACCCCGAACCGAGATCGTGGTGGTCACGCCGTGAGCGGCGTCATCGAAGCCAATGGTGAGCTCTGTCTCCATGTCCGCTCCCCGGCGTGGACCGCTGCGAGCGCGTCCACCTCCTGGCCCGCCGAAGCCGAACAGGTCGCCGAAGCCACCGAGCAAGTCACCGAGATCCTCTACCCGCACTTGCTGCCCGCCGAAGCCCCCGGTGCCTCCTCTGGCACCAAAACCGGGGAATCCACCTGACGCCACGAGCCGCCGGACTTCGTCGTACTCCTTGCGCTTCTCGGCATTGGAAAGGGTGGCGTAGGCCTCGGAGATCTCTTTGAACTTCTCCTCGGCCTCTTTGTCGTCCGGGCGCGCGTCAGGGTGGTGGGTCTGGGCAAGTTTCCGATACGCCTTCTTTATCTCTTCCTGGCTCGCATCGGGTGAGACGCCCAGGACCTTGTAGAAGTCCTTGTCTACCCAATCTCGATTCATGATCCTTCCAACTCGAGTGTTACGAGTGCGGCGCGCACCAGCCTGTCATTGAGGGTGTACCCGCGACGCAACTCCTGGCTGACAACTAGCTGGCCGCTTCCCTGCGGCGCTCCGACTGGCTCGTGAACTTCCGGATCGAACTTTTCACCGACGGTCGGCACGACCTTGAGGCCTTCCTCGGCAAGAGCACTGAGAAGCTGCTCTCGGGTGCTTTCCATGCCGGCCAGGAGCTTCTTGCCCGGCTCAGATTCAACCTGGATCGCCAGAGCGGCATCGAATGAGTCGAGGGCGGGCAGAAGCTTTTGGATAACCCGTTCGGCGGCCCGGTCCAGTGTGAGCGACTGCTCCCGCATGGTCCGTTTCCGAAAGTTGTCGAAGTCGGCAGCGACCCGCTTCAGGTCCTCGAGATAGCTGCTCGCTTCCTCACGTGACTCAGCGAGGAGAGACAAAAGCTGCTTGATCGCTTTGTCGGGCTCCTCCGGGAGCTCTATTCCGAGGTCGTGTGCGGTTGGCGCGTCGCCGGAGCCGGCCCCACGCAGGGCCGGCTCACGGGTCGTCTCGTCCTCCGTGGTGGGAGTGTTCTCTTCAGTCATCTACTTGCTGGGTCAAGAGTCGTCGGACTGGTCTTCGTCGTCGACGATCTCCGCCTCGACGATGTCCTCATCCTCCTCGGCCCCGGCCTCTTCGCCTGCGGCTGCTTGCTGCTGTGCGGCCTGCTGGTAGAGGCGAGTCGCCATGGCCTGGCTGGCCTCCACGAGAGCATCCATCGACTTGCGGATGAGTTCGGTCTCTGCCGATTCGTCCTCGACGTTCGCCTTGAGCTCGGTCAGTGCCGACTCGACGTCTTGGCGCTCTTCGTCGGTCATCTGCTCGCCCTGCTCTTGGAGGAGCGTCTCGGTCTGATGGATCAGCTGATCGGCCTGGTTCTTGGTCTCCACCGCCTCGCGACGCTTGGCGTCTTCCTCGGCGTACTTCTCGGCGTCCTGGATCATCTGATCGATCTGATCTTTCTCCAGGGCCGAGCCACCTGTGATGGTCATCGCCTGCTCCTTGGAGGTGGCCAGATCCTTAGCGTTGACATGGACGATTCCGTTGGCGTCGATATCAAAGGTGACTTCGATCTGGGGAACCCCCATGGGCGCCGGTGGGATCCCGGTGAGTCGAAACTTCCCGAGACTCTTGTTGTCTGCGGACATCGTTCGCTCACCCTGGAGCACATGGATCTCGACCTCAGGCTGGTTGTTCTCAGCGGTGGTGAAGATCTCGGAGCGCTTCGTTGGGATCGTGGTGTTGCGCTCGATCATCCGGGTCATCACGCCACCTTTGGTCTCGATGCCGAGGGTCAGCGGTGTGACGTCGAGAAGCAGGATGTCCTTGACATCGCCCTTGAGTACGCCCGCCTGGATGGCGGCACCGGCAGCGACGACCTCATCGGGGTTCACTCCCTTGTGGGGGTCCTTGCCGGTCAGCTCCTTCACGAGGGCCTGGACGGCGGGCATACGAGTGGACCCACCGACGAGCACGACGTGGTCGATGTCCTCAATGGGGATTCCAGCGTCCTTGATGGCCTGCTCGAACGGGCCTCTGGTCCGCTTGAGGAGATCGCTGGAGAGTTTCTCGAACTCTGAGCGGGTCACCTTTTGCTGGAGGTGGAGCGGCCCGGCATCGGTCGCTGTGATGAAGGGGAGGTTCACCTCGGTCTCGGCGACGCTGGAGAGCTCGATCTTCGCCTTCTCGGCAGCCTCCTTGAGACGCTGCATCGCCATTCGGTCTTTGCTGAGATCGACACCGTGGTCGTTCTTGAAAGTGGTGACGAGATGATTGATGAGCACCTCGTCCCAATCGTCCCCACCCAGCTTGGTGTCTCCAGACGTTGCCTTCACCTCGAAGACGCCGTCACCGATCTCGAGGACCGAAACGTCGAATGTCCCACCACCGAGGTCGAACACCAGAATCGTCTCGTCTTCGGCCTTGTCGAGGCCGTAGGCAAGCGAAGCCGCAGTCGGCTCGTTGATGATTCGAAGCACGTTGAGCCCGGCAATCTGGCCGGCCTCCTTGGTTGCCTGGCGCTGGGAGTCGTTGAAGTAGGCAGGCACGGTGATCACGGCGTCGGTCACCTTGTCGCCCAGGAATGACTCGGCGTCCCTCTTCAGCTTCATGAGGATTCGGGCCGAGATCTCTTGGGCTGTGTAGGTCTTGCCAGAGATGTCGATCGACCAGTCAGTGCCCATGTGGCGCTTGACGGATCGAACGGTGTGGTCGGGATTGGTGATGGCCTGGCGCTTGGCGGCTTCACCGACCAGCACCTCATCATCCTTGAAAGAGACCACCGACGGTGTGGTCCGTCCTCCCTCGGCGTTGGCGATGACCGTCGGATCCCCACCATCGAGTACAGAGATGACGCTGTTGGTCGTTCCCAGGTCGATTCCTACTGCTTTTGCCATGGAAATAAGTCCTTTACACGGTTGATTTCTGAGTCAGGGACGATGGTACAACTTGAGTGAGGTTATATCAAGTTTGGGCACCCCGTTCCTTAGGAATGTCGTCTCACATGTGAGTCGATGTGGAAACAGAACGAGACTCGGCCAGAGCGACTGGCTTCTGGGCCTGTGGGCTATCAAATATGATACGTAGAACCTAAGGAAAGCCGTCTGGAGCTAGTTGGCGAGAGACTGGATGTAGGCGACGAGGTCGTTGATCTCGGCTTCGGTGAGTTGGTCTACGTAGTCGGAGGGCATCACGTTGCTGTAGCCGGCGACGATCTGCGCACCTGGATCGACGATCGAGTTGAACAGGTAGGCGGCGTCGGCCGTAACACTCTCACCGCTCTCGAGGGGACGGCTCGCGCCTGCGACCCCCTTCCAGGTGGGGCCGGTGCTGGGCGTCCCGTCCACGGAGTGACACGCCAGGCACCCGGTGTCGTTGGACAGCTGCATGCCTCGGGCTGCAGCCTCTGGGTCGACGGCGACCGGAGTGGTGGTGTCGGTCGTCCCGTCGCCTCCAAGGTCCTCGCCCGTGTAGAGCCAGAACCCCAGTCCAAGCAAGAGCACGACGGCGAAGGCCAACCCGGCTTCAGCAATGGTTCTCACGATGACCTCTTCATCGGCTCAGAACGGTAAACAATTGTGTGCGCAAACCTAAGCTTTGCGAGGTGACCCCGAACTCAGGCATAGCCGTGTCGCGCCGGGACTTTCTTCGCCTGGCCGGTGCCGGCGCCGTGGCCGGCGCCGCTTTGGTGGGTACCGCCGAGCCCGCTCGAAGCCTGACCATCAACCCGAGATCCTCCTGGGCGATAGACCGCCCACCGCTCGGCCCGCTGCCGCCGGAAGACGTGAAGTTCCTGCTGGTACATCATTCTGCTTCGAGGAATGGCCACACCGCCGAGGAGGTGCCCTCGATACTCAGGATCTTCTACGACTTCCACACCGGGCCCGAGAAGGGCTGGAACGACATCGCCTACAACTTCCTGATCGATGCTCACGGCGGGATCTGGGAGGGACGCGCCGGCAGCATCGAGGGATCCGTGGCTGGCGACGCAACGGGGGGCAATCAGGGCTTCAGCCAGTTGGTCTGCGTCATCGGCGACTACAACGCGGCACAGCCCACATCAGCTTCGCTCGCCTCGCTGACATCCCTGTTGGCCTGGCTTGCCGACAAACATGGCGTAGCTACCTCTCCTGGATCCGAGGTCACCTTTGTGTCCAAGGGCTCGAACCTCTGGCCGGCGGGGGCCAGCGTGACGACTCCGACGATCACAGGGCATCGCACCATGAGCTCGACGACGTGCCCAGGAGACAACCTGTACTCGATCGTGGCGGGCTCCCTGACGGCTGACGTCCATGCCGTGCGAGGGGGCGCCCCACCCGCAACGCCGGCACCGACGACGGTGGCGCCGTCATCCACGACCACGGCCCCGGAGTCCACGACCACGACGCCAGCTCTCACCACAACCGTCACCGACCCCCTGCCCACCACAACGCCGGCGCCGTCGACGACGGCGGTAACGGCGACGGTGATCGACTCGAGCCCGACCACTCCCTCGGTGTCGGTGGAAGCCGCAGGGCCGGAGAATCGAGAAGCCGCGGGGACAGCCCCGAGAGGGCCACTGGTGTGGACGGGGGCGGGTTTGGCCGTGGCAGCGACGGCAGGGCTGGCATGGCGCCACCGACGGATAGGCCGCGGTAGCTGAGGTCGATTCGGGCATAAAACCGCGGGGTAGCGACGTTCTCCGTGTCAGACGAGGAAGGAAGCGCCCGTGGATCTGACAGATTTCGCCCTCCTGCTACTCAGGCTGTGGATCGGCTTCGTGATGATCATGCATGGGTTCAATCACGCCACCAGCCTGGAAGGGACAGCCAGGTGGTTCGACTCAGTGGGATTCCGATCGGCAAAGCTGAACGCCAGGTTGTCCGCCTACGCAGAGCTGGCGATCGGTGTCGGGATTGCTGTCGGGTTCTTGACCTCCTTTGCGCTGGCCGGGATGGTGGCGACCGTGTTCGTGGCGTTCTGGGCGATACATCGTTTCGCTGGCTTCTTCGTCTTTTACCGGCCAGATGAAGGGTACGAATATGTGGCCACGCTGGCGATCGCCGGGCTGGTGCTGGCCATCCTCGGCCCGGGAGCAGCGTCGGTGGACGATGTCTTGGGGATTGCGGGCTCATTGGACGGCGCTGTTGGTGCGCTCATCGTCCTCGGCGGACTCGCTGCCGGAGCGGCTCAGGCGGCCGTCTTCTGGCGGAAGCCTGAAGCGAAGACAGACGATTCACAAGGAGAAACATGACCGACTCACCTCTCTGGAAGCCTTTGCAGAACAGCTATGACACAAGTCGGAAGCATCTGCACCAGCTCGCGTTCTTCGCCGTGAGCCCCGCCCGAATGGAAGCTGTCGGTCGAATGGGACTGCGGCCAACGCCTGGCGGCTTTGGGACTCCCGAGTTCGATGGTCGCGTTGCCCGCGTCGAGGGCAGCCTGCTTGTCCACGAGCAGAGCGACGGGGTGGCAACACAACGAATCTCGACCGTTCGCGAAGCGGCTGTCTTCTTCGGGCGTGAATACGAAGAGGTGTGGTTCGAGGATTTTCACGACCCATTGCAGCCGATGGATCCTGACGAAGACCTGTCGATCGACGAGGTCGACTCCCGTCTGATCGGCGAATGGTTCGCGTTCGGGTTCGATGTGCTTGCCACCCTCCGCTCGAGGGCCACCGCCTCGGACGACGCATCTGAGCCGCAAATCTGGCCGGAGCACTTCGATGGAGCCAATGAGATCGGTGACGCCGACGCCGGCCAAAGGGCTAGCTACGGGTTCTCACCGGGCGACGACGCCCACCCGGAGCCCTACGCCTACGTTGCTGCTTGGGGTGAGATCGACCGATCCGACCCCTACTGGAACGACTCGGCTTTCAACGGGTCGAGCATCTCGTATCAGGATTTGCTCGGGCCCGGCGACCCCGAAGCTGCCTGCCTGTCATTCTTCATGGATGCCTATCGCCGTCTTCACGCCTGACGCTTGAGCGTCTCGATCAAACCATCGGCTGCGGCCGTGACCATCACCATGGTCTGGTCGTAGCCCTCGGTGGGCCCGCCCCACGGGTCGGGGATCTCCTCCTCGTCAGTTGACGGATCGAAGGTGCGGAAAAGCCTCACTTTGGCCCGGGCTTCCTTGCTGGGAGCAAGCTCCATCAGGTCTCTGAGGTTGGTGGCGTCCATTGCCAGGATCATGTCGAAGCGATCGAAGTCGGCACTATTGACTTTCCTCGCCCTACCCCGGATGTCCAGCCCGACTCGCGCTCCGGCTTCGACCGACTCCGGATGAGGCGGCTGGCCGACGTTCCATGCCCCTGTCCCTGCCGAGTCGACCTCGACTCGAAGGCCCTCGCGGTCGGCAGCCTTCCTGATGGCTGCCTCGGCCGCAGGCGATCGACATATGTTGGCCAGGCAAACGGTGAGGATCTTCATCCCAGGGCGGTCGCCACCCGTTCGCGTGCCAGCTCGAGATACTCGTCGTCGGTATCGAAGCCGACGTAGTGCCGGTTTGTCTCTATCGCTGCGATCGCCGTGGTGCCCGACCCCATGAAAGGGTCGAGGACGAGATCGCCCTCGTAGGTGTAGAGCTCGATGAGACGCCGGGGCAAAGCAACCGGGAAGGGTGCCGGGTGGCCGATCTTGCGGGCGCTCTCCGACGGGATTTCCCAGACGTCGAGGGTGGCTTCCAAGAACTCGTCGGTCTCAATGGTCGGCTTCGACGGTAGACCGAGCGCCTCCCGCTCCTTCTGGCGAAGAGCCCGGTCGAAGCGACCTTTCGAGGCGATGACGATGCGTTCGGTCACATCTCTGAGCACGGGATTCTGAGGAGAGCGGAACGAGCCCCAGGCGCATGATCCGCCCGCCCCGCGAGCTTTTTGCCAGATGACTTCGCCCCGCAGCAGCATGCCCAGTTCGTCTTGAAGGATCCGGACGACATCGGCGGACAACGAGCGATAAGGCTTTCGCCCCAGATTGGCGACGTTCACAGCGAGCCGACCGCCGGGCTCGAGTTTGTCCAGGCAGACAGCAAAGACCTCCGTGAGCATCTCGAGATACTCGACGTAGCTCGATGGGACGTGCCCTTCGGCAAGGTCGGTCTCGTACTCCTTTCCGGCAAAGTAGGGCGGTGACGTCACGACCAGGGCTACCGACCGATCGGCGACCTGCGTGCTGGACATCTCCCGGGCGTCGCCGTGAAAGAGGGCGTCGATGGCGGTAGGTGGCGAGACGTTGTCGTCGTCGGAGACAACGGGTGGCTTGAAACGCCGGTAGAAGGCCGACGAATCGTGAGATTCCCGTTTTCCCGAGCCGAATTCAGACGTGACTGTTGCCAGCCGGCGGCGGGTCATGACCTTGAAGTTACCGGGGGACGTCGGGCGAGAGTGGAATATGGAGATGAGCCGGTGGCGGGTCACACACATCGAGCGTCGCCGGGAAGAGTCTTTGTGGTGGTGTTCGCGCTATGCTTGCTAATGCAAGCAATAGTCTCGAGGTCGCACACGTGGCGTCATCCCAGTCGCTGGAAACAGTCGCAGTCGAATTGAGCAATGGCAAGGTGGCCGAGCTGAGACCGGTGGTCGCTGCCGATGCCCCGCTGTTCGTAGACGGACTTTCCCGTCTCTCAGAGTCGAGTCGGTTCGCCCGCTTTGGCATGGGAATCGATCATCTCAGCGCACAGGAGCTGCGCTATCTGACTGACGTGGATCAGAAGCGCCACGTCGCATTCGGCGCCCTCATCGAAGGTGACGCTGCCGGAGTAGGCCGCTACGTCGTGTTGCCGAACACCGAATGCGCCGAAGTCGCCGTGACCGTGGTCGACAAGCATCAACGCCAGGGACTGGGACGGGCGCTGTTCATGGCCTTGGTCGCCGTGGCGCGACACGACGGTCTCGAGACCTTCTGTTTCGAGGTGACACCGTCAAACGAGGCCGTGAAGAGGATTCTGTCTAGTGCTGCTGAAGCCAACGAAGCCTCTGGCCTCGTCGAAGGCAACATTCAGCTGTCGGACTTCACGCAGGGCGAATACGACGACGACGTGGTGGCGCTTGTCGAGCGACACCGGGCTGCCAAGCCTTAGCTCTGCTCCTCGAACTCGAGTGCCGCCGAATTGATGCAGTAGCGCATTCCGGTCGGTTGAGGCCCGTCGGGGAAGAGATGGCCGAGGTGCCCGCCGCAGGTAGCGCATCTGACCTCGGTGCGCACCATCCCGTGGGAGCGATCCTCTATCTCCTCGATCTTCTCGGGGTCGAGCGCTTCATAGAAGCTGGGCCATCCCGATCCTGACTCGTATTTGCTTTCGCTCGTGAATAGCTCGGTGCCGCAACCGGCACACTTGTAGCTGCCCTCCGCCTTCATGTTCAGCAGGTCCCCTGTGAACGGGGCCTCGGTGCCGGCCTCACGCAGGATGTGGTACTGCTTCGGGTTGAGCTTGGACCGCCACTCTTCCTCGGTCTTGGGCATGTCTGTCTTCTCGGTCATGTCGCGTCCTTTCTCGTCTGGATCAGATCTTCGACGTGGAGCTCTAAACGGTCGATAAAGACGGCTTGGGCTCGATTCAGCTTCGTTCTCGCTTGTCTCGTGTCGAACCAGGAGACCCTGTCGACTTCGGGGTACGACTTGTTTCCGAGGATGAAGTGCCCTGGGTCGAGCTGGTTCGGATCGAAATCCGCCTCTAGCGCCCAGGCAACCACAGTCTTTCGCGATCTGAGGACTGTCTCACCCAGGGGGACCCAGCGGGTGTCAGGCACTTCCCAGCCGGTCTCTTCGATGAACTCACGAGCCGCTGCGTCTTCGTCGGACTCGCCGTCCTTGACAAGACCTTTGACCAATGACCACCACCCGTCGTCCTTCCGGACGAAATACGGGCCACCGGGGTGAGCGAGCAGGACCTCCAGACCGTTTGCAATCCGGAAGGGAAGAAGCCCGGCCGAGCGGAGGCTGCTCATTACCCTGGTCTCGTGACGGTGATCGCTGCTACCACACCAACATCTAACCAGGTTGTGGTGACACCCCTTCCCGACTTCAGGCTGGGGGACTACGAGCCTCTCCCCGTTGGGTTGAAACGCTTGACCCTCGGCGAGATGGAGAACGCGGCTTCGGGTTTCTTCGATGGGGAAGAAGCGTTTGGCCTCGCCGTGCACGAGGCGAGACGTTCCTCAAAGCGGATTCGCGCCGTTCTGAGGCTGATCCGATACGAGCTCGGCGACCAGATATTCAAATTCGAAGATCGGTGGATGCGGGACACAGCGAAACTGGTCTCGCCAGTCAGGGATGCCGCTGCGCTGGTGGAAAGCGTCGATGTCCTCGACCGGATCTACGGCCACCTGCTCGTCGACGGCGCTCTCGCCGGCACCCGACAGCGCCTCGACGTTCGACGAGGGCGGCTCGAGATGCGTGTCATGGAAGACCCGGCAATCGTCGTCACGGTGGTGGAGAAGTTGGAAAAAGCACACGGCAGATACGCCAACTGGCCGGTCGACCCTTCCGCGAAACACATATACGGAGTCGGGATTAGGGATTCTTTCGAGGCAATTGGCCCCGGCCTCACCCACACGTACAGGCGGGGCCGGCGCGAGATGGTTTCTGCCTACACCGAAACCCTCGACGCTTCGAAGTTTCATGAGTGGCGCAAGTCCGTGAAGTATCTGCGGCACCAGATGGAGTTGCTCACGCCGATTTGGCCGGAGGTGGTGGTGGGAATGGCCGTCACTTTGGAGCGGATAGGCGAGCTGCTGGGACAAGACCACGATCTTGCAATGCTTCTCCAAAAGCTCGATGCAGATGCGGCGCTCGGATTTGCAGACAGCAGCTCGCGTTCTGGGTCGTCGTGTCTTCGCCGAGGAGCCGGACTCACTCACCGGTCGCTTCGACGCCTACTGGGAGTCGCGCGATCCGGCCAGCATCGCAGCTCTCGAGGCCGTCGCGGTCTGAATCGCCGCACGACGGGAGGGCAAAGAGTGACCGGGACCCGACATAGTGGGAATCCTGAGTGCTCGCATCGTGTTGGTGATCGCAAGCAGTCACACACGGATGGTTTTCAATGAGCGAGCGCGGTCGCGTCAAAGTGG
>QQVI01000303.1 GCA_003388545.1 Actinomycetota bacterium | reverse complement strand
TGACGTGGTGACCAACGGTGTGCCAGTCGAAATCGAAGTCGCTCCATGAACACTGGGGTCGAAAACTCCCGGGCCGGATTCCGGCCCGGGAGCTACGACGTGGTGGTCGTGGGCGCACGAGTTGCTGGTGCCGCCACGGCGATGCTCCTGGCCCGCTATGGGCATCATGTCCTGATGGTCGATCGCTCCCGCTATGGATCTGACACAGTCTCGACCCACACGTTGCTCAGGACGGGAGTACTTCAATTGCAGAAGTGGGGTCTGCTCGACCAGATCGAGCAAGCGGACACACCGCCGATCCGAACCGTGACTCTCGGCTTTGGACCTGAACTGGTTCCGATCGAACTGAGCAACAGCCACGGTGTCGACTCTCTGTATGCGCCGCGTCGAACACTCCTCGACAAGGTCCTGGTCGACGCGGCGGTTGCTGAAGGCGTCGAATTCCTCGATCGATGCCGGGCCACTTCTCTGGACGTGGGGTCGGATGGCCGCGTGAGAGGGGTGACGGTCCAACACAAGGGCCAGGAAGAGACCGTCTCGGCCAAGATGGTGATCGGCGCCGATGGTGTCTATTCCCGGGTTGCCGATTGGGTGGGTGCGAGGACCTACCGGTCATCTCCGCCCACCAACTCGGTGCACTACGCCTACTACGAGGGTATCGACGTCGATGGTGTCCACTTCCAATTCACGCCGGGACTCACTTCGGGCCTGATTCCAACCAACGACAACTTGGTGTGTGTGTACGGAGGATGGCCGGCCGAGAGAGACCGGGAGTTCCGGTCTGACCCGGGCACCGTCTTCGAAGAGAGGGTCGTTGCGACTCACCCCGAGGTTGCACGCGCCCTGGCCGGCGCGAGGAGAGTAACTCCATTTCGGGGGACGCCGGGGTTGCCCGGGTTCTTGAGAACACCCGGCGGGCTCGGGTGGGCCCTGGTAGGGGATGCCGGCTACACCAAGGACCCGGTGTCGGCACACGGTATGAGTGCTGCGCTGCGTGACGCGGAACTGTGCGCACGGGCGGTCGATGGCGTGTTGCGAGACCCCCTTTCGGAGATGGCGCAGATGGCGCGCTACCGATCGACCCGGGATCGCTTGTCGATAGGAATGTCGGACGCCGCGTTCGAGCTTGCTTCCTATACATGGGATGGTGAGCGGGCCTCGTCCCTCATGCGGAGCATCAGCGCCCATGTCCAGGCGGAATGCACCGTTCTCGCCGAGACGACGCTCCTGCAGCACGTTTAGGTGGTCGAGAGTGCGCCGGCATGCGTCGCGTCGTTTCGACGCCGCAACCGCCCGACTCGGTCATGACGCGTGGAAGCCCCGGCGGGGACCCGCCGGGGCCTCCATCAGCTCTCTTCGCTAGAGCTTGTACTCGGTCAGTGCGAGGATGTTGCCTTCGGTGTCCCTGAACCAGGCGGTCTTGGTGCCGTCTTCGAGCTCGGCGATGCCGTCCTCGGTCGTGAGGTCCGGCATGTCGTACTCCTCGAAGTCGACTCCCCGGTCACGAAGCTTGTCCACGACATTCTCGATGTCATCGACGTGCCACGTCGCTGCGGTCCCCTGGTTGGTTCCGGCGAAACTCGAGGGATAGATGAAGAATGACGTTCCGTCGCCACTCTCGTACATCGTCCCCGTCTCTGCATCGTCGGCCTTGTCGAAGCCGAGGACATCCTCATAGAACCGCTCGGCGCGGTCCATGTCCTTGGCGGGGAGAGCTGTTGTTATCTCGAATTGCGAAAGCATTTCGTATCACTCCTTCAAGCTCTCACATAAAGCCCATACCCGTTGTGAATCGAGGCAAACGTGATCGGATCGAGAATGCGGGACATCCGGGGGACACGGTTGGGGCCCTTACAATCCTTTGACCGGTGCTCGTCTCGAAAGGTGCATGCGTGGGAACGCCGAAGATGCAAATCCGCCCGGGGAACCCCGAATTTCTCGACCTTCCTTGGGAGCATCCGATCTCCGAGTGGGTCCACAGCCGAATCGTCGACATGCCAACCGGCGTCCATCGCCATCCGGTCCGATTCGTCGCGTACGAGGAGGGCATCTATGCCATCAAAGAGATGCCTGTCTTCCTCTCCAGACGCGAGTACACCGTCCTGGTAGCCCTCGAGGAGCGGACCCATCGGGCGGCCGAGCCGGCCGGGCTCGTGCTCAGGGGCTGGCTCGACCCGCACGACGAGTCCTCAGGGGCCGTGGTCACGAGGTATGTCGAACACTCATTTCCTTACAGACGGCTCGTATCGGGCACCGGGTTCGGTGCGAGGAGGTCTCAAATGCTCGACGCTCTCGCCGGACTGCTCGTCGAGCTCCACATGTCCGGTTGCTATTGGGGCGACTGCTCTCTGTCCAACGTCTTGTATCGGTTCGACGCGGGTGGCATCGAGGCGATCATGATCGACGGCGAGACCTCGGAGCTACACCCATCGCTGAGCCGAGGACAGAGGATGCAAGATCTGGAGATCATGAAGGAGAACCTTGCCGGCGAAATGGCAGACATCGCGGCCATGAACGATGAGGAGATCTTCGAAGCGGATCTCGGCTTGGGCGAAGACATCGCAGGGCGTTACGAAGCCCTATGGGCCGAGCTCACATCAGAGCTGGTGATCGCTCGAGACGAGGGCTACAAGATCCGAGAGCGAATCGCCAAAATCAACGAACTGGGATTCGCGGTCGATGACATCGAGATCGAGCCGACCGACTCGGGTGGCGTCGTCAGGATGGTCACTCATGTCGGAGGCCGGACCTACAACTCCGACCGGCTGATAGAGCTCACCGGCATAGAGGCATCCGAGAACCAGGCCCGCCTGCTGCTGAGCGACCTCAACTATCACCTCGCTAAGTACGGTGACACAACGGCCACGGCGAAGAGCGTCGGCACCTTCAAGTGGCTCACCAATGTCTACGAACCGTTGGTGAAAGAGATCGCTGCGATCTGGCATGGAGACGACCCCATCCAGGGGTACTGCGACTTCTTGAACCACCGTATGGCCCTTGCAACGGCGCAAAAGGCCGATGTCCCGAATGACCAGGCTTTCCAATCCTGGATTGCCGAGGGGTTCCCCGGATTCTCTCCCGAAGAGGCGCCGGTGGCGCCGTCGGCCTAGGCCGCGACGGTCTTCTTGAGTCCGATCCGGTCTCCGGTGTTGGGATCGAAGAAGTGCAGTTTGGCGGAGTCGACGGTCAACTCGACTCGGTCTCCATGTCCAACACTCACATCGGGGCTCACCCTTGCGACGAAGCTCGTCTTGTCTCCGAGGGACTCGGGGCCTTGGCCGGAGTCGGCGAGGAGCTCTTCGATGTCAGGGGTGATCACCGTGTTCTTATCGACCGAGAAGTGCACGTAGGTGTCGGCGCCGAGCATCTCGGTCACTTCGACCTCGACGTTCATGGACCGTTCTGGGTCCTGGCCGGCGACCGCGGCAGCCTCGAGGTCGCTGGGGCGTAGGCCGATAACCAGTTCCTCTCCCATTCGGTTCTCGAGGCCGGGGTGACGATCCAATGCGGCCTTGGGCACCTTGATTCGCGTATTCGGCAGCACTGCGTGGACGGCATCGCCAGATCCTTCGAGGTGGCCGTAGACGAGATTCATAGCCGGGCTGCCGATGAACCCTGCAACGAAGAGATTCTGGGGATTATTGAAGAGCTCGGCCGGTGGGCCGACTTGCTGGAGGTTGTAGGGAGCGCGAGGCGACACCGCCCGCAAAACGGCCACACGGTCGCCCAGTGTCATCGCCTCCACCTGATCGTGGGTGACATAGACGGTTGTGGTACCGAGGCGTTTGTGGAGTCGCTCCAGTTCGGCGCGCATCTGGACACGTAGCTTGGCGTCGAGGTTTGAGAGTGGCTCGTCCATCAGGTACGCGGCCGGCTCACGAACTATGGCGCGGCCCATGGCAACACGCTGACGCTGTCCGCCGGATAACGCTTTCGGCTTGCGGTGGAGGAAGTCGGTTATCTCGAGTATCTCCGCCGCCTCGTCGACCCTCTTCTTGATCTCGTCCTTGGACATCTTCCGAAGCTTGAGACCGAAGGCCATGTTGTCGAAGACGGTCATGTGCGGGTAGAGGGCGTAGTTCTGGAACACCATCGCGATGTCGCGGTCTTTTGGCGGCACATCGTTCACTACGCGGTCACCAATGGACATGGTCCCCTCGGAGATGTCTTCGAGGCCGGCGATCATCCTCAAGACCGTCGACTTGCCGCATCCCGATGGCCCGACCAATACGAGAAACTCTCCGTCCTCGATGACAAGATCGAGGTCGCCGACGGCTCTCGTGCCGTCGTCGTAGATCTTCCCCAGGTCGTTCATCGTGATTTGTGCCATCGATTCTCCGTTCTCTCAGGGACAAACATAGCGAACCGAGTCCACCAGCGCCGCAGGTCGTTTGGTGCGTGAGTCGCAACTCGTTTCGAACGCATCTCTGCTCGGCGTATAGAGTCCAGCTTGGCAGCAGCTTTGCTGTGCGTGGAATCACGTGAGGAGATATATGAAAATGACGAATAGACGATGGCTGGTCGCCTTGTTCACAGTCCTGGCAATGGTGCTGGCGGCTTGTGGAGGCGGCGACGCCGGTGATGGCGACACGACCACGACAGGCGCCGATGGGAACGGCGACGGTGGCCCGACAAACGAGTTCACCGATGTCGATGTCTCGGGTACCGAGGTATCTGTGTTCGCTGCACCCACCGGTGATGAAGGAGCGTCGATCCAGGCGACCTTCGACGTGTACAACGAGGCAACCGACAGCACTGTTACCTATGAGGGAAGTGACTCTTTTGAGGAGCAGCTGAGAATCCGGGTCGACGGTGGTAACCCGCCTGACGTAGCAATCACACCCCAGCCCGGCTCCATTTGTGAGTTTGCCGACAATGGCGACCTCGTGTCTCTCGAAGACATGGGCTTCGACATCGCTGCTCTCGAGTCAGCCCACGGTGCCTACTTCATCGGTCTCGGTGAGTGCGCTGATGGAAACCACTACGCGATTCCCAGCAACGCCAACTACAAGTCGATCATCTGGTACAACAAGCCGGCCTTCGAGGCGGGTGGATACGAGATTCCGACGACTTGGGACGAGCTTGTTGCCTTGTCCGAGCAGATCGCAGCCGATGGCATCACCCCATGGTGCATTGGTCTGGGCAGTGACGCCGCAACCGGTTGGCCCGGCACCGACTGGATGGAAGACATCATGGTCCGTACCGCGGGCGCTGATGTCTACAACCAGTGGGTGAACCACGACATCCCGTTCACGGATCCAGCAGTGGTGAATGCGTTCGACACGCTCGCCGAGATCTGGATGCAGGACGGATGGGTCCTTGGAGGAATCGACGGAGTCGCAGCAATCGACTTCCGCGATGCACCCGACCCGATGTTCAACGAGCCGCCGAGCTGCATGCTCCACCGGCAAGCGTCGTTCATCGCCAACTTCTTCCCTGATGGTGTTGAAGCTGGAACGGATGCCGACTTCTTCGACTTCCCGGCGATTGACGAGAGCCTCCCACCTGCAGCGATGGGTGGTGGCGAGCTGATGATCGTCTTCAACGATCGTCCCGAGGTCCGCGCTCTGGTGCAGGCCTATTCGGAGCCTGCGTTGCAGTGCGTCCAGGCATCGCCAAAGGGCCATGGAGTGGCTGGAATCGAGAGGATCTCCGCCAACGCCAACACGGATCTCGACTGTTACGAGTCAGACACCGTGAGGCGTCAGGCCGAGGCAGTGTCCCAGGCGCTGGCACAGAACGGATTCGTCTTCGACGCATCCGACCTGATGCCTTCGGCAGTGGGTCAGGGCTCGTTCTGGACCGGAATGGTCGACTGGACCAGAGGATCGTCTACGGCAGAAGTTACCGAGGCGATTGAGGCCAGCTGGCCGAGCTCGTAAGCGAAACAACCCAATCGAGAAAGGGGGCGGCACCGGCCGCCCCCTTTTTTGTTATGTTGAGGTAACCACTTAGGAGGTCCCACCGAGTTGGCCACCGATACAGAACTGAAAGTAGAGCCCGATCTCCCACCTCAGCCGCCCGATGAACCTTCGGGCCTGAGCACCCAAGCGCTTCGGCTCGGGGTCTCGCTCGTCGTCCCCGTGCTCGCTGGTCTAGGGCTCTACTACGCCGGCACGATTCTGCTCAACGAAGACTCCAACCGTGCCGTCGTTGTTGTCATGGCCCTCCTGGTGGGCGTCCTGGGAGTCTTCGGCCTGTACTACGGAATGGACTGGGTCATCAACCAGCTCCCGGAGAGATTCCGATCGAAAGTAAGGCCATTCGCGTTCGTGGGCCCAGCCATCGTCATACTCGGTATCTTTCTCCTCTACCCGACGATCGTCACCATTCAGCTGAGCTTCCAGGATCGTGCGGGGGAGGGCTTCGTCGGCTTTGACAACTACGTGAGACTCTTCACCGACAGCTCGACGCTGATCGCGGTGAGGAACAGCATCGCCTGGGTGATCATCGTTCCGGCGTTTGCGGTCGGGATCGGCCTCATCTTCGCAGTGCTCTCCGACCGACTGGGTCGCAAGACCGAGGCGCTGTCGAAGTCGTTCATATTCATGCCCATGGCGATCTCCTTTGTCGGTGCGTCCATTGTCTGGAAGTTCGTCTACAACTTCCGTCCGGAAGGCTTTGGCGAGCAAATCGGATTACTCAACGGAATCTGGACCGCCCTCGGGAACGATCCCGTTGCCTGGCTGTTGCAGGAGCCTTGGAACAATTTCTATCTGATGGTGATCCTCATCTGGCTTCAGACGGGTTTCGCAATGGTCATACTCTCGGCGGCCATCAAGTCGGTGCCCGAGGACATCATCGAGGCTGCCCGAATCGACGGGGCCAATGAATACAAGGTGTTCACAAGGGTGGTTCTCCCGTCCATCGCATCTTCTCTGGTTGTGGTCCTCACGACTGTGATCATCACGGTCTGGAAAGTCTTCGATATCGTCTTCGTGATGACGTCAGGTGAGTTCGGCACCTCTGTGGTCGCCGAGCGCATGGTGACTGAGTTCTTCACCTTCAGGGACTCTGGCCTCGGCGCCGCGCTGGCCGTGGTCTTGCTGGTTGCGATCATCCCGCTGATGATCTTGAACGTGAGGCGATTTCAGGAACAGGAGGCCACCCGATGACTACATCGACACCGCCAGTAACCGATGTAACCGGCCCCTACACCTCACCGCCGCCGACGTTCTTGGAGCGCATCTTCGACCGCTGGGCCGTGAAGCTGGCGATCCTCATCATCGTCCTGATCTGGATCGTCCCCACCCTCGGCGTCCTCATCAGCTCGTTCCGGCCGGCCTCCCTCGTCAACCTGAACGGATGGTGGACGGTCTTCACCGATTGGGGCTCCAACGAATGGACCTTCGAGAACTACTCCACCGTCCTCAGCTCGGAGGGCTTTGGCAACGCATTCCTCAACAGCCTGTCGGTGAGCATCCCCGCGACCGTGATACCGATCACGATTGCGGCGTTCGCCGCCTACGCCTTCGCCTGGATGGACTTTCCGGGTCGGCAATGGATCTTCGTTGTGGTCGTTGGTCTCTTGGTCATACCGCTTCAGATGTCCCTGATACCCCTACTCAAGCTGTACGTGTCAGTGGATCTCGTCGGTACTTTCCCGGCGGTCTGGCTGGCTCATACCGGGTTTGGGTTGCCACTCGCGATATACCTGCTGCGCAACTACATCGGTTCGCTGCCGTCCTCGATGATGGAGTCGGCGCGCATAGATGGTGCGACCCACTTCGAGATATTCACGAAGTTGGTCGTCCCTCTTTCGGTCCCGGTGCTCGCCTCCTTTGCGATTTTCCAATTCCTCTGGGTGTGGAACGATCTCCTGGTTGCGCTCGTGTTCCTAGGTGGTGAGTCGAGTGTCAGAGTCGTGACCCTTGCGCTGAACGATCTGAACGGCTCCCGGGGCCAAGCCTGGCACCTGTTGACAGCAGGCGCATTCATCACGATGGCTCTTCCGCTGTTCGTCTTCCTGACTCTTCAGCGATACTTCGTTCGCGGTCTCACCGCAGGCTCAGTCAAGGGTTGACGGCGAAGCGCCCAGGCCGCGAGCTCGATCCAGAGGCCGAAGAAGAGCGCCGCCTCACCAGACGAACCTGGATTGCGATAGCGGTCGGTACCGTCATTCAGGTCGTCAGTTTCGGCGCCCTTCTCTTTGGGGCTCTCGTCTCGTTGTCCGACGACCCGACCCCAGGCGCTCCGTCATTTGCCCTCGGTTTCATTCTCGCCCCGGCGACTTTCGCCAGCGTTGCCTTCATCTCCGGGCACGAGCGAGCTCCGACTGCAACTCTCAAGGCGATGGGACTTTGGTTGGTCCTCGCTCTCTCCCTCGGAGTCTTGAATCCGGTCACGGGTCTTTGTGCGGCTTTTGGCGCAGCTGGAGTGATCACGCTGAGGCGAGAGGAGTGGACGAGCACATGGGTCCGCGCAATCGCCGTTGTCGTCGGCGCTTCCTACGTCCTTCTGCTAGTCGTGTTGGTGCCTGAGGCAGGCATTTTTGCCGGAGCCGTCACGCCACTCCTGGCGGTCAGGGCAGGAGACGTGTACCAGGCGCGAAGTCGTGAGCGAGAAGGATGAGTTCGTTGGAATCGCCGGTCGTCACATGTCAGGTTTTCCGTTCCAACGCGAGGTGGAGGAGGCCAAGGAGCAGCACAGAGACCAGCAGGGCGGGCGACAGGGTGGTCAGCCCCGCTGACTCTGCGACGAGGCCGACGGCCCACGGAACCGTGGCCGCGCCGAGATTCGCCGCAGCGAGCTGATAGCCCATCATCGCCGGCGATCGGTCCCTCCCGATTCGATGTGGTGTGAGGGAAACCATGGTGGGGAAGATGGCGGCGAACCCGAGACCTGCGATGGGCAAGCCGACGAATCCAAGACCGCCGGCATCGAGCCAGAGCATGGCAACGCCGACGGTCGCCGTTGTGATGCTGACTTTGATGATTCTGGTTGGTGCGATTCGAGGACCGACGCCTGCGAAGACTGCTCGACCCAGCGTCAATCCGCCCCAATAGGCTGCTACCCAGGCGCCGGCCGCTCCCACCGAGAGCCCTCTAGCCTCGGTGAGGAGAGTGAAGGACCACTGCCCCACGGCCACCTCTGACCCCGTATAAAGGAGGAACATCACGAGCGTGAGCGTCTGTGTCCTGGGGTTGGACAACGCCGAGGTCCCAGTTTCGGCTGAAGCGGCATCCTGTGACGCCAGCCGCGGCCGGGAGCGCAGTACGAAGATCAGCACCACCAATTGCGTCATAGCGATGATCGCATAGCCGCCTCGCCAGGTCTGGCCGGCTGTGAGGCTGGCGGCGATGAGAATCGGCCCGATTGCAGCTCCGAGGCCGAAGGCCGAGTGGAGAAGGTTTGTAGACCCCACATCGAATTCCAGGGAAGCGTGTGCGTTGATCCCTGTATCAACCAAGCCGCCTCCCGCACCGAGTAGAACGGCTGCAATGACGATCACAAGCCACGAAGGGGCCACAGCGATGCCGGCGAGGCCAACCGCCATGGCAGCGCCGCCCAAGACAATTGCCCCGTGGGTCTCCAAACGTTTGTGAATCGCACCAAACCCTGAGCTTGCCACCAGGTAGCCGATGCTCCCTGTGGCCAGAAGTAGGCCAAGCTGGGAGAGACTTCTATCGAATTCGTCTCTGAGAGATGGCCATGCCGCCCCTAGCGAGCCGTCTGTCATTCCCAGCGTCACAAAGAAGGCGAGGGCAAGACCGAGCCCGGCCCCAGAGAGCCGGCGCCGGCTCATCCGGCGGTTGACTCAGTCGCCCGATGCAAGCCACACCGCGGCGTCGGTGGGTATGGAGTCGTCATCCAGGGGCTCGCTGACTGCGAGCAGATCACCATCGGGTATGTGGATCGGGTCGCCGAAGTTGACGACACATGTGAGACCACTCCCGCGGCGGAATGCGACCACGTCCTGTCCGAAGTCGAGCCACTCGATGTCTTCGTCCGACCGCAACCAGCGATCACGGAGCTCGAGCGCAGACCGATACAGCTCCAGCGTGGAGCCAGGTCTTCCGTCTTGTGCCTCGACTGAGTATTCCCCCCACCACTCAGGTTGTGGCAGCCACGGCTCGACGCCGCAGAACCCGAAGGCGGGATCACCTTCGGTCCAAGGTATCGGAACCCGACAGCCGTCCCGCCCCTTCGCCCTGTTGCCGGACCTCTCCCAGACCGGGTCTTGCAGCACTTCAGCGGGCAGATCATGCACTTCGGGCAGGCCCAACTCTTCGCCTTGATAGAGATAGACCGAGCCGGGTAGGGCGAGCATCAGGAGAGCGGCGGCCCTAGACCTTCGCAGCCCCATGTCCGGGTCGAGGAGTGATCGATCGCCATCGAGCAGCCAGGATCTCGACTCGACTTCATTGGGGAGCCCGTATCGGGTGGCATGACGAACGACATCGTGGTTGGAGAGAACCCAAGTCGGCACGGCCCCGACTTTGGCGGCGCTCGTGATTGCGACGTCGATTCGGCTCTTCATCTCCACCGGATCCCATGGGGACATCAAGAAGTGGAAATCGAACGCCTGGTGGTATTCACCGGGTCTGAGGTAACGAGATAGACGGTCCCACGATGGCACCCAGGCCTCGGCAATCATCATCGTATCGGGGTACTCGTCGAGGACCTTCCTCCATCCCCTGACGATGTCGTGCAGCTCGTTGCGGTCCCAGACCGGGCTGTCGTGCGCGGTGAGAGACTCGAGGACTTGGTCTTGATCGACGCCCGTGTCCGGGTACCCCTGTTCTTTGACGAGGGCGTGGGCGACATCGACGCGAAAGCCGCTCGCACCAAGGTCGAGCCAGAAACGCATGATGCTCTTGAACTCGTCCTGCACCTCCTCATTGGCCCAGTTGAGATCCGGCTGGGATGCGTCGAACAAATGTAGATACCACTCGCCGTCGGGCAGTCGAGTCCAGGCCGACCCGCCAAACACGCTTCTCCAGTCCGTGGGCGGAACGGCTCCGTCGGGGCCTTTTCCCGGGAGGATGTGATAGCGATCCCGGGCCGGGCTGCCCGGCGGAGACGTGATGGCCTCCTTGAACCAGCGGTGCTCGGAGGACGTGTGATTCGGCACGAGGTCGACGAGAAGGCGCAGGCCGAGCTGCTTGGCCTCCTCGATCAGGGCCCGGGCGTCTTCGATCGTTCCGAATCTCTCATCGATGCGCCGGTAGTTGGCGACGTCGTAGCCACCGTCTGCGAGTGGGGACTCGTACCAGGGATTGACCCATATGGCGTCGACGCCGAGTGATCGTATGTATGGCAGGCGGTCGCGGAGACCCGCGATGTCGCCGGTGCCATCGTTGTTGCCATCGGCGAATGACCTCAGGTAGACCTGATATACGACGGCGTGACGCCACCATGGAAACTCTGAAGCCATCGTCCGATTATTGCTGGCCTCGCGCACCGAGGCGAAGCCGGGGATTGGCAATGCTGCAACCGACGTATTCTGGGCGCCGGTGACCGGCAACACATTCATAGACGTGGCTCTCGCCCTGATCATCGGATACGCGATATGGCGGCTGGCGATAGCTCTGATCCGAATCATGTCGACGCCGCCGCCAGAGGTAGACCCCGAAGAACTCATGGAGGTGGACCAGGACTACAAGTGCACAGTTTGCGGGGCAGAGCTCACTATGAAAGCGGTCAATGTCCAGGACGACGCGGTGCCCCGGCATTGTCGCGAGGACATGGTTCCCGTGTGGCGACCCTGAGGTGTCACTCAGTCGCCAAGCTCGCCGACTGCGGCGGCGAAGGCCTCGGATGTCGCACCATCGAACGCTACGAACTGCACTCGTGTGATGTCTGAATCGTGAGCTCGCAGCCATCGGGCCGCTTCGTCCACGATCACCGCTGTGGCCTCATCGACCGGGTATCCGAACACCCCTGACGAGATCGCGGGAAATGCCAACGATCTCGCCTTCAAGCCCGAAACTGCGTCGAGAGCAGCGGACACGGCGCTCCGGAGATGGCTCTCGTCGTCTGGTGAGTTGCTGTATCTGGGTCCCACCACGTGGACGATGCTGGTGGCCTTGAGATCTCCCCCTCCGGTCACAGCCGCCGAACCGAAGCCCAGCGGTCCGTTCCTCTCAACCCACTCGTCGGACTCGTCCTGGACCACCGGCCCGCCGGCGCGAGAGATGGCTGCGGCCACACCACCTCCATGGGCCAGCAACTCATTGGCGGCGTTGACTATGACGTCGACGTCGCACGTCGTGATGTCACCTTCGACGACGCTGAGATTGGCGTTGGAGACCTGGGCCTGCATCATCAGTGCAGGGTACGCCGGGCTGGTGTCACATATCGCCGGGAGTGTTCCAGAATTGGGCGGGGCCGGCCCCTTAGGTGGTTTCGATGTTTGCCAACAAGACGACACGTCTTCTCCTGCTGCTCGTAGCTGTCGTGGTCCTAGCCGCATGCCGGAGCGGGACTTCGACAGGGGAATTGCAGGGCACGGTTCTCGATGTCCCCCAGGAGAAGGGCAGCTTCGTTCTCACCGACACGGAAGGGGCCCCTTACGACTTCGCGTCCGAGACGGAGGACTCGCTGACTCTCCTCTATTTCGGTTACCTCGAGTGCCCTGACATCTGCCCCGTGCACCTGGCTCAGATCGCCGAGGTGTTTGACCAGCATTCCGATCTCGCTCGTGAGGCCAAGGTCGTCTTCGTCTCTGTTGACCCCGATCTGGACACATTGGAAGAGATACGGGAGTTCCTCGACAATTTCGACAGTCGATTCGTCGGTCTGACAGGGACACACGAGGAGCTGGCGGCTGCCCAGGAGGCAGTTGGCGTGCCTCCGGCACGAATCTTCGGCGAAGGCGATGAGTACACGGTCGATCACGCCGGATGGGTCATCGCCTACGCACCGGACGGACTGAGCTACAGCATCTACCCGTTCGGGACAAGACAAACCCAGTGGACCAACGATCTGCAGGTCTTGGCCGCCCTAGAAAGTGAGTAACCAACTTGAGAATCACAGTCAGTCGAAACGCCAGGGCTCTTCTGGCTTCGCTCCTCGTACTGTCGCTCGTGGCCGCGTGCGGTGGGAACGAGAGCCAGCCCAACGTCGCCCAGGTTCGAGTGGGGGCCCCAACCGGGCCTAATGCCGCCGTCTACTTCATGGCTCGCGGCTACGACGAGGACGACGTCCTTGTTTCGGCCAGCACCGACGTTGCCGGCTCCGTCGAGTTTCACGAGACGACGACGAACGACGACGGCACGATGACCATGCAGCCGTTGCCCTCCTTCTCGCTTCCCGCAGGTGGCGAGCTCATCCTCGAGCCCGGTGGGCGGCACTTGATGCTGATCGGGGTGGACGACCTCAAAGTGGGGGACACGATTGATGTCACCCTCACCTGGCAAAACGCCGGCGAAATGACGGTGGAGGCCGTAGTCGTCGACCCTGCCGACACCATGGGTGACGGATGATGCGCCGAATTGCACTGATTGCCCTGAGCGTCGTCGTTGCGGCCTGCTCAGGGGGCGCTGAAGGCGGCGGCGAGGTGAGTGGGGCAGACCTCGCCAACGATCTCGGCTGTCTCGCCTGTCACACCGAGGCCGACACCGATGTTGCACCCAC
>QQVI01000320.1 GCA_003388545.1 Actinomycetota bacterium | reverse complement strand
AGGGTGTGGCCTTTCCCCGGCGCCGACCACGTGCAGGCCACGCTGGCCCTGGTCGAGTACCTGTTGACCGGACGAGTCGAGCTGCGGGTGTGGAAACGGCCCCTCGCAGTCAAAACGCGCTCCTACTGGATCAACGAGCAGGGACACCATGAGCTGTTCAGCCGATCGAGCACGTGGGGTCCAACTCTCGGATGGTCACGAGAGCCGGAGGTTTACCGTTTCGACTTCACATAGCCGCGCGAGCAGTTTTGCCCGCAAAACTGCAGACGGGCCGCCCAAAAGGCGGCCCGCAGTGTCGGAGAGAGGACTCGTACGGCTCGGCCACAAGGCGAGAGAAGCAGTTTTGCCCGCAAAACTGCAGACGGGCCGCCCAAAAGGCGGCCCGCGGTGTCGGAGAGAGGACTCGAACCTCCACCAGGAAAACTCCCGACCAGGTCCTTAGCCTGGCGCGTCTACCAATTCCGCCACTCCGACGAGAGTGCGCCTGCGATTTTACCCGGCGCTCAGCTCAAGACGAAGGTGAGCACGAAGGTGCTGATACCGAAAAGAATACCGGTGATCCAAGTCAGCCGGTCGAGGTTCCGTTCGACAACAGTCGATCCGCCGAGGTTCGACGTCGACATGCCACCTCCGAAAACATCTGACAGCCCGCCCCCCTTGCCGGAATGCAGAAGGACCAGAGCCACGACGGCCAGGCTGAGCAGGACATGGACTATTACGAGTATTGCTTCAACGATTGACATGGTTGCCTGTGCTTGGAAAAGCCGTCCCGATGGGACGGCAATGCCAGTTTACCAGGTATGCGCGGGTTGACCTAGCCTGCCTGACCGGCGACTTCGGCGGCAGCAGCCTCGGCCGCCCCCTCATCGCCCAGATAACGTGAGCTGATCGGGTTTAGATCCTCATCGAGCTCATACACGAGCGGGATACCGGTGGGGATGTTCAATCCGACGATGTCCTCTTCGGATATGTCGTCGAGATGCTTCACCAGGGCCCGCATCGAGTTGCCATGAGCTGCAATGAGCGGGATACGGCCCATTCTCAGATCGGGGACGATCGAGTCGTACCAGTAGGGCAGCATCCGGTCGACCACGTCGATCAATGCCTCGGCCGCGGGGACCAAGTCGGGAGCCAAGCCGGCGTATCTGGGGTCATGCGACGGGTGTCGCTCGTCGTCGGTCTCGAGCGCAGGTGGGCGCACGTCGTATGAGCGCCTCCACATGAGGACCTGGTCGGCACCATGCTTCTCGGCTGTCTCCTTCTTGTTCAGTCCTTGAAGAGCGCCATAGTGACGCTCGTTCAGACGCCACGAACGCCGAACAGGCAGGTAGGACAGGTCCATAGTCGTCAGTGTGAGCTCGGCTGTGTGAATGGCGCGTTTCAGAACCGAGGTGTGGACGTGGGTGGGCCTCAAGCCTTCCTCCAACATCAGCTCTCCGGCCTTGATGGCTTCCTCCCGACCCTGATCGGTCAGACCGACATCGGTCCACCCTGTGAAGAGGTTCTCCAGATTCCACTGTGACTGACCGTGCCGCAGGAGGATCATCGTGTACGTCACAGGCGGTACCTCACGATCGCGGCGAATTTGTCAGGATCCAGCGATGCTCCCCCGACGAGAGCACCATCGACATGTCGTTTGGCCATCAGGTCCTTGACGTTACCTGCGTTGACCGAACCCCCATAGAGCACCCGCACCTGCTCGGCAGTGTCGCTGTTCGCGATCTCGATCAAGGTCTCCCTGATGAACGCTGCCATGTCGCCGGCGTCTTCGGGGCTGGCCGTCCTGCCAGTTCCGATGGCCCAAACCGGCTCATACGCGATCGAACATGCGCCGACGAGATCGGGGCCGAGTCGGGCGAAAGCACCCCGCAACTGCGAACCGACAACGCTCTGCGCCTCCCCGTCCTCGCGCTGACTCAGGGTCTCGCCGACACAGACGATGGGCGTCATGCCCGCGCCCAACACGGCTCGCGTGCGCTTGTTCACCAACTCATCGGTCTCGCCGAAGTATTGCCGTCTCTCCGAGTGGCCCAGTATCACGTAGCTGACTGCCAGACGCTCGAGCATCGGAGCGGACACCTCGCCCGTGAACGCCCCATTCTCTTCCCAGTGGGCGTTCTGCGCACCAAGCTGAATCAACATCCGATCGGCCTCGATCACGGTTTGCGCGGAGCGGAGCGCTGTGAACGGGGGCGCTACCACGACGTCGACCCGGTCGTAGTCATCGAGCTCCAGGCGGTAATGGAGCTTCTGGATCATCTGAATGGCGTCGAGATGCGTGGCATTCATCTTCCAGTTGCCGACGATGAGGTCTCTGCGGTCGGTCATTGTCCTCCCTGATCTTCAGCCCATCTTTCCAGAGCCTCCACACCAGGGAGAACTCGCCCTTCGAGGAGCTCCAGCCCGGCTCCTCCCCCGGTGGAGAGATGATCGATGGCGTCGTCGTAGCCGAGAGCACGTATCGCGGCCGCTGAATCGCCACCACCGACTCCGGTGAATCCTTCGGTTGCAGCCATCGCACTGGCAACGCGATCTGTGCCTTTTCGATATGACGCCCACTCGAAGACGCCCATCGGCCCGTTCCAAAAGATGGTTTGTGACCGGCGGATCGTGTCTGCGAACAGGTTCGAAGTCTGCGGGCCGATGTCCAGGCCCATCTCGTGCTCCGTCATCGAGTGGACACTGACGATCCGATTGGATCCTGCCGGCGTGAAGGACGTAGAGGCCACGACATCGATAGGGAGAACGATCTTGGTGCCGTGCTCGCCCTCCAGCAAGGCCGACGCAGACTCGATCATGTCGTCTTGCACCATGGAAGCGCCGACCTGCTCTCCCCTGGCCTTGAGAAAGGTGAAGCACATGCCACCTCCAATGAGCATCTGGTCGACCCTCGGGAGCAAGTTCTCAATGACCCCGAGCTTGTCTGAGATCTTGGCGCCTCCCAGCACAACCGTGTACGGGTGTTCGGGCTCATCGGTGAACTTCGTGAACGCAGTCAGCTCTCCGTCGAGCAATGGCCCCGCCACGCTCTTGACAAGGCCCGCGACGCCGACCGTCGAAGCGTGGGCCCGGTGGACGGAGCCGAAGGCGTCCTGGACGAAGAGGTCCTGCCCGTCGGCAAGCCGGGCTGCGAACACCGGATCGTTGGTTGTCTCTCCCTCCTCGAATCTCGTGTTCTCCATGACCCGGATCTCTCCGTCGGCGTGTTTCCCCATCGTCACGTCGCGTCCCATGAGCTGCATGAGACGGTCGGCGACCGCGCGCATCGAGTAGTGGTGGTTTGGTCCCTTGGGACGGCCCAGGTGGGAGCACACGGTCACCCGAGCACCAGAAGACACCAGGCGCTCCAGCGTGGGAATCGCCGCCCTGATCCGGAAGTCGTCGCTGATCGATCCATCCTCCTCCAGTGGGACGTTCAGGTCAGACCGGACCAAGACGCGCTTGCCCGCAACATCGACGTCCTCCAGTGTCAAGTATCGCTTCATCTTTCTTGACCTCCTTGGGAAAGCTCTTCGAGGACGCGACCCAGTTTCAACGGGTCGTGAGCCGGCCACTCTGCTGCTTGGTCGGCCACGTCCGCATACACGACCCTCCATCCCATCCGGGCTGCAGCGTCTGCCTCGATGGTGACGGAGTCGTGGCCTTCAGGCACATCGAGCCGACCCTCATGGGCTATGACCACGGCGGGCCCTTCGATTCCGACGTGCCGGCGGAGGGCTTCGAGGTGCCCGGTCCCGTCCATGCCCAGGGTTTCGCCGTCCTGTGTCACGAGATTCAGCACGAACACCCGCTGAGCCGGCGCCTGCATGACGGCATCGGCAAGCATGTTGACCTTGAGGGCAGCGATTATCGAGGTATAGAGGCTCCCGGGACCGATGACGATCTGATCAGCGGATGCGATTGCTGACAACGCACGTCGAGAGGCAACGACGTCCGCCGGCTCGATCCAAACGTCCTCGACCTCGCCGATCCGATCCCCGATCAGTCGTTGGCCGACGATGTCCTCGCCGTCGATTCGGGCATGGAGGGTGAGGGGGTCGGGAGCCACTGGTATCACCTCCCCTACCGCTCCCAGCATCTGGCCCGCAGTGGAAACTGCCGTCTCGAAGTCGCCGAACATGTTGGCCAGGCCGGCAATTATCAGATTGCCGAGCGAATGGTCGATCACGTCGCCCTCGGAAAACCGATGAGCGAACAACTCTGACCAGATCGACGGCTCTGGTGTGAGTGCCAGCAGGCAGCGACGCAAATCTCCCGGCGGAGGGATTCCGAGGTCTATGAGCCGCCCGGAGGAGCCACCGTCGTCCGAGACCGTCACGAGTGCGGTGATCTCAGATGCATAACACTGGATTGCCTCCAGAGCCGAGGCCTGACCATGACCGCCGCCGATGGCGACCACCTTGGGCCCGCTCGGGTCCAGCAGGAGCGGCTGCATGGTGGTTTCGACCTGCGGTCTCAATTGTCGATGTCTCGGTGTCTCACAACTGCGCGCACATTGCGCTTGTTGAGTCGCTTCCCCAACTCCTCTGCTATCGCCACGGATCGATGGTGCCCACCCGTGCATCCGATCCCCACAGACAGGTAGGACTTGCCTTCGGCCTCGAACCTGGGGATCAGAAAAAGAAGCATGTTCTCAACTTGATCGACGAATTGGCCCGCACCCTCCGTACCCAGGACATAGTCACTGACCGGCTCGTCTGTGCCGCGACGGTCTCGCAGTTCCGGCACCCAGTGCGGATTGGGGAGAAACCTGACATCAAACATGAGATCGACGTCGCGAGGGCTTCCGTGCTTGAACCCAAAGCTCCTGACCGACACTCTCATGGGCTCGGTCATGTCTTCGTCCGCGAAGAGAGTCGTCAGCTGCTCTCTGAGCTGGTGGATGTTCAGATTCGAGGTGTCGATGTAATAGTCGGACATCTCACGGAGCTCGACCAGCATGTCGCGCTCTGCCGTGATGGCCGAAGTGATCGTCGGCTCGCCAAGCGGATGAGGCCTTCGGTTCTCTTCGTAGCGTCTGACGATCACATCGTCTTCGGCGTCGAGGAAAACGATTCGTGTCTGCACGCCGTCCCGTGCCAGCTCGACGATGGCCGATTTCAGCTCCTCCGTCGGAAGCCCGCCGCGCGAGTCGATGACAAGGGCCAGGTGTTTGTGCTGCTCCGGGATGTCATGCGACTTCACCGCCTGAGCAAGGAGGCTGGGCGGCAGGTTGTCGATGACGGCGTAGCCAAGGTCTTCGATGACCTTCGCCGCAGAGCTCCGCCCCGCACCGGACATTCCGGTGATGAGCAGGACGTGAGGGTGTTCTGTTGAGACGAGTTCCATCAGATCGACGCCGGTTCTAGGTGTGGAGCACAGAGTACAGGTCGTCAGCAACGGCCTGGGGCACCACACCCGCGAGCTCGTCGCGAGATGCCTCCCGGATTCTCTTGAGTGACCCGAAACGCTTGATCAAATCCCTCTTGCGCTTTGCTCCGATGCCGGGGACGTCATCGAGGATCGAGTCGACCATCGATTTGGAGCGAAGCTTCCGGTGATAGGTGACAGCGAATCGATGGGCCTCATCCCGTACTTGCTGGAGCAGATAGAGCGCCTCGGCATCGCGCGCAATCTGAACCGGCTCCGGTTTTCCTGGCAAGTAGACCTCTTCCATCTTCTTGGCCAGCCCAATCACCGGTATTTCGAGATCGAGCTCGTCGAGGACTCTGACTGCCCGACCAAGCTGGCCCGGTCCACCGTCGATGACTATGAGAGACGGCGGATATGAGAATTTCCCTTGCTCGGCCAGTGGCTTGTCCCGCTCGGCGAGATAGGCCTTGAAGCGCCGACGCACCGCCTCTTCCATCGAAGCGAAGTCATCCTGTCCCTGAACGGTTTTCATCTTGAATTGCCTGTACTCGGATGGTCGGGGGACGCCGTCCTCCAGGACCACCATCGAGGCAACGGTGTTTGTTCCCTGAAGCGTGGAGATGTCGTAGGCCTCGATCCGCAACGGCGGCTCGGGCAGATCGAGCTCGGCCTGCAAAGACCTGAGCGCCCGGGCTCGGGCATTGTGATCCTTCTGTCTCTTCAGTCGGTGACGGGCAAATGCCTCCGCCGCGTTGGTTGTGGTCGTCTCCATGAGGCGCCGCTTGGTGCCCCGCCGGGGGACGCGCAAATCGACCCTGGACCCTCTCAGGTCGGTGAGCCACTCCGTGAGGAGATCCAGCTCCGCAGGCTCGATGGACACCAGAACCTCACGGGGAGGCTCCGCTTCGCCGTACAGCTCTCTGATGACACGACCCATCAGCTCGTTGTCGGTCAGCTCCTCCACCCGATCAACGACGGTGCCCTTGCGACCCACTACCCGGCCCTGCCGCACATAGAGGATCTGGAACGCAGACTCCAGCTCATCGCCATGGAACGAGATCAGATCGAAGTTCTCCTTGCGCTCAGTGACCACTTCCTGGCGCAGCATGGCCCGCCGCACGTCTTCGATGCGATCGCGATGTCGAGCGGCTAGCTCGAACTCCTGACGATTGGATGCGGCCCACATCTGATCCTGCAGATCGGAGAGCACCCCTTCGGTGTCGCCCTCGAGGAAAGACGCAAGGCCGTCCACCATGTCCTGGTACTCGTCAGCCGGGACTGCCCCGATGCACGGCCCCGAGCACTTTTCGATGTGATAGAGCAGACATGGGCGGTCCTGGGCCTTTTGCCTCTCGAACATCGCATTGGAGCAGGTCCTGATGGGAAAAGTGCGAAGGAGCTGATCGAGTGTCTTCCGGATTGCGTAGGTGTGGGCGTACGGCCCGAAGTACTGGTTGCCCTTGCGCTTCTTGCCACGCATGACCTGGGCTCGGGGCCACTCATGGCTACGGGTGATCGCGAGATACGGGTATGACTTGTCATCGACCAGCTTTACGTTGAAGCGCGGCCGATGCTTCTTGATCAGGGAATACTCGAGCATCAGGGCTGCGACCTCAGACTCGGTGATGATCCACTCAACCGACCTGGCGTGGTCCACCATCGTCTGCGTGCGCGGATGCAGGCCAACGCCGAAGTAGGAAGAGACCCGGCTCCTCAGACTCTTGGCCTTCCCGGTGTAGATCACCTTCCCGTTCTTGTCGCGGAAGAGATATGCGCCGGGCTTGTCCGGGATCTCCGAGGGCTTAGGACGCTCGAACATCGCCACTCAGGGTATAAGGGACCACCGACATGCCATGAGTCGCGGGATGCCTACCTGATCCACGAGCTCGTGGTGTGGTCTCTCCACCACCTTCTCCAATGCCCACCCGGCGTCTGCCGCAGCATTGAGAAGATCAGCAACGGTGCGATGGAAGAAGGTGACCGTGTGCTCGCCGGCGCGTACTTCGGAGCTGCCCCCACTCTCGAAATAGCCCCCAGGTCGCCAGAGCACCTCACCATCCTCATCTGTGATCGGGGTCGATTCAGGAGCCGTCCATGTCGGATGGTTGATGACCAACGCGAACATACCGCCGGTCCGTACCACCCGAGCGACTTCTGCGAATAGAGCATCTGTCTCCTTCAGATGCTCCACGACTAGGACCATGAGGGCTCCATCCACCGAGTCTGCCTTGATTGAGTGGAGGTTTGGGAGGCGTCCGACGACGACCGGTCCGTGACGTCCGGCCAGGGAGGCGAGCTCCGGGACCAGTTCCAGCCCTATCGCGATGCCACCGGCGGCGACGACGCTTTCCATGACCCGCCCGTCGCCACAACCGAGGTCGAGGTAGGTGTGGCCCGGCTCAGGCCTCATGACCTCGAGCAGGAGCGGGGTCACAATCTCTTCGTAGGAGTCGTCACCGGCGAGCTCGGCTTGCCACCAATCGCCCAATCTTGTCCAGGAGGCCATCACCACATTGAAGCCGAATCATGATGATGTGCCGGAGCCGTACCGGCCTCGGAATCAGGCGCCGAGGACCTCTCTGAACCAGGGCGTGGTCTTCTCGAGGCCTTCGCGGAGGCTTATCTGTGCCTTCCAGCCGAGAACCTCTTCGGCCTTGGTCGTGTCCGGGCGCCTCACCTTCGGATCATCGACTGGAATCGGGTGGAACTCGATGCCGGGGTGGTTTCCCACCACGTCCTGGACGGTCTCGGCCAGCTCGAGCATCGAGATCTCCTCCGGGTTGCCGATATTGACCGGGCTCGTCTCTTCTGAGAGGAGCAGGCGCAAGATCCCCTCCACCTGGTCGTCCACATAGCAGAGGGACCTGGTCTGGGAACCGTCGCCAAACACGGGCAAGGGCTTGTCCTGTAGGGCGGCTTTGAAGAAGGCAGGTATCGCCCGGCCGTCGTTGGGACGCATCTTGGGCCCGTAGGTGTTGAATATCCGAACGATCCGGGTGTCGACCCCGTGCTCACGCTGATAGGCGAGGGTGAGGGCTTCGGCGAAACGCTTCGCCTCGTCGTACACACCCCGAGGGCCGATCGGGTTCACATTCCCCCAATAGGTCTCGGGCTGTGGGTTGACCAGGGGATCACCGTAGACCTCCGAGGTCGATGCGAGGAAGAACACTGCATCCTTGGACATCGCAAGTCCAAGTCCCTTGTGCGTGCCAAAGGCACCCACCTTCAACGTGTGGATCGGCCACTTCAGGTAGTCAACCGGAGACGCAGGCGAGGCAAAGTTCATCACATAGTCGACATCCCCTTCGACATGGAGAAAGTCGGTGACGTCATAGTCGATCAGCCGGAACTTCTTGTCACCCATCAAGTGGGTGACGTTGGCGGCATTCCCGGTGATGAGGTTGTCGATGCAGGTGACACGAGCTCCCGAGTAGACGAGCCACGTGCAGACATGAGAACCCAGGAAGCCAGCACCTCCCATCACAACCGCATGTCGGCCTTCCAGCTCACGAAAACCGCCCAGTGCGGAACGGCGCATATCGAACATATATTGATTCTCCAAGGCGACTACAGGCTACATCGGCACGATGCGGCTCAACGTTTAGGCAGTCGCCAGACTCATTTTCGGAGAAACCTCTGGCCGCCAATTGGGGCCGAACGCCCACATCACTGGAAGCATTCCCACAGCCCGTATGGCGTTGATGGGATTGGCAAGCACCGAGTCCCCCAACACGACAACGAGCACCCCTGAGACAATCCAGGCGAGGTCTCGCTTCATCGCCCCCACAGCCAATGTGAACAGGCCTGAGCCGAGCACCAAGAAGCCAATCAGCGAGGGATGGGTGAAGAAGGCCGTGAATGGCAGACCGAACGCACCATCGGCACCCTGGAAGATCGAAGTTGCGAAAACCAGCCCGGCGATGATCCGGACACCCAGCGCGGCCGTCATCGTCGACAGGAACAATGGCCACCGTCCCAGTAGCGCCAATGCATATGTGGGTCTTGTAGCCCCCAGAGCGAACGAAGCCCAGAGACCAGTCCCGAGCATCGCAAGGGTGAGAAAGAGAAGGCCGAGCGGCTCCGCTGTGTCACCGGCAAAGCCAAAGAAGACGGCAGGGTTCACGATGAGCAGCCAGGCTCGCGGGCCGAGCCGCTCCCGAACCACCCCGGCGATGAACCCGATCAATGCGATGGACAACAGACCCACCGTGAACAGCGCCGGAAGAACCCACTCCTCGTTCCCGAGGCTGAACATCCAGCCCAACCATGAGAACCCGACCCGCGAATATCTGTACACCGGGATCAACACGAGCTGTGACGGCCCGGATCCAACCGGGTCGGCAGCGAATGTGGCGAATATCTCTCCGTCGCCTCCACCACCTGTGTAGAAGATCGCGGGCCAGTCGCCGAAGTCGATGCCTGTCAGCTGCCCAAGCACTTGCCAATGGAGAGGATCGGTTGGGCTCATTCGAGCGAGTCTGACCAGCAACGCACCGGCTACCGCAATGGATCCGACCAGGAGTCCCTGGCGAATGGTTTGCCTGGAGAGGGGATTCACCAGACAAGTATCGGCAAATCTGCCCTAACCCCCAACGATTTCCCTGAGGAACTTCCCTGTGTAGCTCTCACCGACCTGGGCGACTTCCTCCGGCGTCCCAGTGGCCACGACACGACCTCCCCCGCTTCCTCCCTCCGGGCCGAGGTCGATCACATGGTCGACGGACTTGATCACATCGAGGTTGTGCTCGATCACGACGACCGTGTTTCCGGAGTCAACGAGCCGTTGCAGGACCTGGAGAAGCTTGCGGATATCTTCGAAATGCAGTCCGGTTGTCGGCTCATCGAGGATATAGAAGGTCTTCCCGGTCGACCTCTTACCGAGCTCCGAAGCAAGCTTGATGCGCTGGGCCTCTCCCCCCGAGAGCGTGGTCGCAGGTTGCCCCAATCGCACGTAACCCAGCCCGACGTCAAAGAGCGTCTGGAGGATGCGGGCGATCTTGGGCTGGTTTTCGAAGAAGTCGAGAGCTTCCTCGACGGGCATATCGAGGATGTCGGAGATCGTGTGGCCCTTCCACAAGATCTGCAGTGTCTCCCGGTTGTAGCGTTTGCCACCGCAGACCTCACACGGGACGTAGACATCGGGAAGGAAGTGCATCTCGATCTTGATCGTCCCGTCGCCCTTGCACGCCTCGCATCGCCCACCCTTGACGTTGAAAGAGAAGCGGCCGGGCTTGTACCCACGCGCTCTCGACTCCTGGGTTTGGGCGAACAGGGCCCGTATGTGATCGAAAAGCTTGGTGTAAGTCGCCGGATTCGATCGGGGGGTGCGGCCTATCGGAGACTGGTCTATGTCGATCACCTTGTCGACGTTCTCGATGCCATCGACTTTCTTGTGCCGACCGGGCACGACTCGTGCTCGATTCACCTTGTTAGCCAGGGACTTCCAGAGAATCTCCTCAACCAACGTGGACTTCCCCGAGCCCGAGACACCCGTCACTGCCGTGAAAGTCCCAAGGGGAAACTCCACGTCGATGTCGGCGAGGTTGTTCTCCTTCGCCCCGAGGACACGGATGCTCTCTCCGTTGCCTGAGCGCCTGATCAGAGGCACTTCGATCTGGCGCCGCCCTGCCAGGTAGTCGCCTGTCAGCGAATCCGACGTCTTGATCAGGGTGTCGAGATCACCTTCGACAACGACACGGCCGCCATGCTCTCCGGCGCCAGGCCCGATGTCCACGATGTGATCAGCCACTCTGATCGTGTCTTCGTCATGCTCCACGACGATGAGCGTGTTTCCTAGATCGCGGAGCCGCAGCAGCGTCTCGATCAGTCGTTGGTTGTCTCTCTGATGCAACCCGATCGATGGCTCGTCGAGGATGTACAGGACGCCGACGAGCCCTGACCCGATTTGGGTAGCAAGCCTGATCCTTTGCGCCTCTCCCCCGGCAAGGGTCGCTGCCGAGCGGGAGAGGGTCAGGTAGTCGAGGCCCACGTCGAGGAGGAACTTGATTCGGGCGCGCACCTCTTTGAGCACGCGCTCCGCGATCGTCATTTCCCTCTCGTCGAGTTTGAGATTGTCGAAGAAGTCATGGGCGTCGCCGAGGCTCAGGTCCGAGACCTCTGCGATATTGCGCCCGTCGATCGTCACCGCCAGCGATACCTGGTTGAGCCGGCCGCCATTGCATGTCTGGCAGGGCACAGTGGCCATGTACTCCTGGTAGTACTCCCTGGCCGAATCCGACTCAGCCTGTTCATGTCGCCTCTCGAGGAACGGTATGGCACCCTCGAACTGTGCGTCCCACTTCCGCTTCCGACCGAATCGGTTGACGTACTCGACGGTGATCTTCTCGTCCCCCGTTCCGTAGAGAATCTTCTCTTTGATGTCTTCGTCGAGATCCTTCCAAGGCGTGGACATCTTGAATCCGAACACCTTGCTCAGGCCGGTGAGCAGACGGTGGTAGTAACGCATGCGATTGGATGCCCACATCGGAATCGCACCTTCCTCGAGCGAGAGGTCGGGGTCGCCGATGACGAGGTCGGCGTCCACTGTGAACCTCGTGCCGATGCCAGAGCAGTCCGGGCAGGCGCCATATGGGCTGTTGAACGAGAAGTTCCTCGGCTGGAGGTCCTCGAAGCTGAGACCGCACACAGGACACGCGAGGTGCTGGCTGAAGGTCAACGTTGGTCCATCGATCACATCGACGTCGGCGACACCGTCAGCGAGAGCGAGAGCTGTCTCCATCGACTGAGTCAGCCTCGTCTCTATGCCCTCCTTGCGCACGAGACGATCGACGATGACCTCGATTGTGTGCTGGTAATACCGGTCGAGCTTGATCTCGTCGGTCAACTCGCGTACTTCACCGTCGATCCGAGCCCTGGAGAACCCCTGCTTGGCGAGATCTTCGAGAAGGCCCTCGAACTCCCCTTTGCGGCCTCTGACGACCGGAGCGAGGATCTGGAACCTCGTCCCTTCCTCGAGCTCTAGAACGCGGTCGACTATCTGCTGCGGCGTTTGACGTGAGACCGGTGTCCCGTCGTTGGGACAGTGCGGAATCCCGATCCGGGCATAAAGGAGCCTCAGGTAGTCGTGGACCTCAGTCACGGTCCCGACCGTGGAACGCGGATTCCGGCTGGCTGTCTTCTGATCGATGGAGATCGCGGGAGACAGCCCTTCTATGAAGTCGACGTCCGGTTTGTCCATCTGCCCCAAGAACTGCCGGGCGTAGGCCGACAACGACTCGACATAGCGACGCTGACCCTCGGCGTAGATGGTGTCGAAGGCGAGCGACGACTTGCCGGATCCTGAAAGGCCGGTGAAGACGATCAGTTTGTCCCGGGGCAGCTCGACCGTGAGGTTCTTGAGGTTGTGCTCACGGGCTCCCCTGATGAGGATTGAGTCGATTGACAAAACTCCGCCTGGTCTCTGAGTTACGGCAGTGTAATCAGTTGTAGATCGAACACTTGTTCGCTCGGGAGGATTTCCTCAGGCGCCGCACCGCCGCCGATACAGTGAGGCAGCCACAACGCCGATAGGTATTCCATGGTCGAATCCAGCCGCAAGGTCATCATTGCACTTCCGGCCTACAACGAGGAACCGAACCTGCCCGACCTCCTGGGGAGGATGGACACAGCGCTGCGCGAGATGCACATCCAGTACCAGGTGCTGATCGTGGATGACGGATCGACTGACCGCACATACGACATCGCAGCCGAATGGGCCGACAAGGTCCCGGTGAGCGTGCGTCGTCATGAGGAGAATCAGGGGCTGGGAGCGACCCTGCGAGATGGGCTGGAATGGGCTCGAGACGTCGCGGCGCCAAACGACGTCATCGTCACGATGGACGCCGACAACAGCCACACACCAGAGCTGATCGTTCGGATGATCAGAATGGTCCGGGAGGGCCACGACGTCGTGGTGGCGTCGAGATTCCAACCTGGGAGCAGGGTGAGGGGTGTGCCACTCTCGAGGCGGGTGCTGAGCCGACTTGGCAGCTGGCTCTTCAAGGTCACCTTCCCGATCAAAGGCATCAAGGACTACACATGCGGGTACCGGGCGTACAAAGCGGGGGTCTTGCAAGATGCCCTGGCCTCCGATCCGGAGTTCTTCGACCAGGACGGCTTTCAGGTGATGGTGGACGTGTTGATCAAGCTACGGAAGCGGCGCGATCTCATTTTCGGGGAGGTGCCGCTGATCCTCCGCTACGACCTCAAGGAAGGCGAGAGCAAGATGGATGTCGGCGCGACGATCACCAAGACGCTCAGCTTGATGGTCCATCGCAGGTTCCGTTGAATTCTGAAGGTCCGGCATTCGATTACTACGCCGAGAGCTACCGGTCGTACGAATCACAGAACCCGCCGGCCCAGCT
>QQVI01000085.1 GCA_003388545.1 Actinomycetota bacterium | reverse complement strand
CGGCGTTGGTGGAACCGCCAAGCGCCATCACGGTCGTTATCGCGTTCTGAAAGGCAGGTGGTGTCATTATCTGCCGAGCCGTGATGCCGGCCTCGAGCAAGGACATGACAGCTTCGCCGGATCGCCGGGCGTAGTCGCGCAATCTCGGGTCGATTGCCGGGACCGAGGCCGAGCCTGGAAGCGACATCCCCAACGCCTCACCCACCGAGGCCATTGTGTTGGCGGTGAACATCCCGGCACACGATCCCGCTCCCGGGCATGCGGCCCGCTCCAACGCCAGAAGCTCATCGGCAGAGATGCGCCCCTCGGACTCCGCGCCGATGCCTTCGAAGACATCGACAATCGAGATGTCCCTGCCCTGGTACCTCCCGGGCATACTCGATCCCCCGTAGAGGAAGACCGCAGGCAAGTCGAGGCGTCCTGCTGCCATGAGCATCCCGGGCAATGACTTGTCGCAACCTGCAATTGCCATCAGCCCATCGAATCGCTCGGCGTGCACGACGAGCTCCACCGAGTCTGCGATGACCTCCCGTGAGACCAGTGAGGCCCTCATTCCCTCGTGCCCCATGGAGATGGCGTCAGAGACTGCGATCGTCGAGAAGATCAGGCCGACGCCTCCTGACCCGGCGACTCCATCTTTGGCGTGGCGGGACAGCTCAGGGCCGGTGAGGTTGCATGGTGTCACCTCGTTGCCGGCTGACACGACCCCGATCTGGGGCTTGTCGAAGTCGTCGTCCTCGAGGCCGACAGCTCGGAGCATGGCACGGGCTCCTGCCTTGGCCGGGCCCTCGGTTACGTCGCGTGATCGAAGCTTCTCCGCCATGCCTCGATCCTATGACGGTTTGGCGTCGCGGGGAAACTATCGCCACAATCCCGGCATGGCCACCATCTACTACGACTCCGACTGCAACCCCGACCTGATCAAGAACAAGAAGGTTGCGATCATCGGCTATGGGAGCCAGGGCCACGCCCACGCCCTCAACCTGAAGGAATCGGGCGTCGAAGTCGTGGTGGGGCTGCGACCGGAGTCGAGCAGCGCGCATGAGGCCCGGGAGTCCGGCTTGGAGGTGCGAACGCCGGCCGAAGCTGCCGAGTGGGCCGACGTGGTGATGATGCTCGTGCCGGACCAGGTCATGGCCGACATCTACTCCGAGTCGGTCGAGCCCTTCCTGGACAAAGGCGACACACTCATGTTCGCCCATGGCTTCAACATCCACTTCGCGGCGATTACTCCCCCTGAAGACGTCGATGTATCCATGATCGCCCCCAAGGGACCGGGCCATCTCGTGCGCCGGACCTATCAGGAAGGCTCAGGCGTTCCTTGCCTCATTGCGATTCATCAGGACGCATCGGGTGAGGCGAGAGAAACGGCGCTCTCGTATGCCCATGCCATAGGTGGAAGCCGGGCGGGTGTGCTGGAGACGACCTTCAAGGAGGAGACCGAGACCGATCTCTTTGGTGAGCAGGTCATTCTCTGCGGCGGCGTCGCCGAGCTGATCAAGGCCTCTTTCGAAACCCTCGTCGAAGCCGGCTATCAGCCCGAGTCGGCCTACTTCGAGACTCTGCACGAGCTCAAACTCATCGTCGATCTCCTCTTCGAAGGTGGGTTGTCGTGGATGCGGTACTCGGTGTCCGATACTGCGGAGTACGGCGACTACACCCGGGGCGCCAGAATCGTGACCGACGAGACCCGCGCCTCGATGAAGAAAGTCCTGGAAGAGATCCAATCGGGAGCCTTCGCCAATGAGTGGCTTGCACAGGCCAGGGAAGGCGCCCCTTTCCTCAAAGAGCAGCGGGAGGCGAACCGTCGCCACCAGATCGAATCGGTGGGCCGCGAGCTACGTGACATGATGCCGTTCCTGGAGCCCAAGTCGGCGCCGTGATCGTTCCGACTCAAGCCGGGCCGATCCAACGCCGATATTTCCTGGGTCCGTACCTTGACACTGGCCCAGCACCTGTGTTTACTGCGGAGAGCATTATGAACCACACGCCGTCGACCCTCGTAATTCTTATCGACTAGGCACATACGACAGTCGTGTGTGCCCAACCCTCCGCCCGGAGGGTTCTTTTTTACCCAAAATGAGCAACCAGAACTTCACAGGATCAAAGTCACTTCTCCGCAGCCTCGAGCACGAGGGTGTCGAGGTGATCTTTGGCGTGCCCGGAGGTGCGATCCTCCCTGCATACGACCCCCTGCTCGACAGTCCTATCCGCCATGTCCTGGCGCGACACGAGCAGGGGGCCGGGCACATGGCCGAGGGGTATGCGATGGCAACCGGGCGCGTCGGCGTGACCTGGGCCACATCGGGGCCGGGCGCCACGAATCTCATAACACCGCTCCAGAACGCGATGATGGATTCCACTCCCCTGGTTGCCATAACAGGTCAGGTCGCCAGCACCGCCATAGGCAGCGACGCCTTCCAGGAGGCCTACACGACTGGCCTGGCGATGCACTGCACCAAGCACGCCTATCTGGTCAAGGACGCCGACGACATCCCCGACATCGTCCATGAGGCTTTCCATCTCGCCGCCACAGGGCGTCCTGGGCCAGTGCTCATCGACATACCGAAAGACGTGCTCAACCAAGAGACGTCTTGGCGCAAGCCCACGTTGGCCGGCCTGCCCGGCTACCGGCCGACCTATGAGGGGCATCCCAAGCAGATCAAGGCGGCGTTCGAGATGATCGAGGCTGCAGAGCGGCCCGTCCTCTATGTCGGCGGCGGAGTCATCGCAGCTGGAGCCTCAGAGGAGCTCTTGAAGTTCGCCGAGCAAATGAACATCCCCGTGACGACAACACTCATGGCGCGCGGCGCCTTCCCCGACAATCACCCGCTCGCACTCGGGATGCCCGGGATGCACGGTGTTTACGCCGCCACAACGGCGATCCAGCGCTGCGACACCCTGATTGCCGTTGGGGCTCGATTCGACGACAGGGTCACCGGCAAGGTCAGCGCCTTCGCTCCCGAGGCCAAGATCGTCCACGTTGACGTCGACCCTGCCGAGATCGGCAAGATCCACAAGCCTGACGTTCCGGTCGTGGGAGATGCCAAGGCCGTCCTAGAGAGCCTGAATGAGCGAGCCAGGAAGCTTCGCTCGGAGAAGGCAGCGCCAGAGCGTCGCTATTGGTTTGGGTTGATCGGTGGGTGGAAGAAGAACAAGCCTCTCCATTACGACCAGCTCGAAGAGGGCCCGGTCAAAGTCCAGCACTTCATCGAGCGCCTACATGCACTCACGAAAGGCAACGCGATCGTCACTGCCGGAGTCGGACAGCACCAGATGTGGGCCTCGCAGTTCTGGGGATTCTCTCGCCCGCGCTCCTGGATCAACTCAGGCGGTCTCGGGACGATGGGCTTCGCCCTGCCTGCCGCCGTCGGTGCGAAAGCCGCCCATCCTGATGAGACCGTCATCGCTCTCGACGGAGACGGCTGCTTTCAGATGACGTGCCAGGAGATGATCACAGCCGCCGTCGAGGACATACCGGTGAAGATCGTGGTCTTCAACAACGGCGGGTTCGGCATGGTCAAACAGTGGCAGAACCTCTTCTACGGGGGTCGTCTCTCAGCAAGCGAGATGCCGATCGAAGTCCCCGACTACCCGGCCCTGGCCGAAGCCATGGGGTGTGTCGGGCTCCGTGTCACTCACCCCTCGGATGTCGACGTGGCTATCGAGAAAGCCCTATCGATCGATGACCGCCCGGTCCTGATAGAAGTCGTTGTCGACCCTGAAGAGATGTGTTTCCCGATGGTGCCCGCAGGGGGCTCCAACGATGACGTGATCACCGGACCCGAGGATCTGCCATGAAGCACACCATCTCTGTAGTGGTCGAGGACAAACCGGGTGTTCTGGCCCGCGTCTCGGCAATGTTCTCGAACCGTGGTTTCAACATCCACTCCCTTGCGGTGGGGCCAACCCACATCGAAGGCAGATCGCGCATCACCCTCGTCTGTGATGCGCCCGAGCTGGAGCAGCTTCAGAAGCAGCTCCACAAGCTTGTAAACGTGATCAAGGTCCACGAGTTCGACAGCTCTACGGCTGTCGTGTCCGAGGTGATGCTCGCTCGGGTCGCATGCGACCCGGGGTCAAGGGGTGCCGCCAACGACACCGGCGCGCTCTTCGGGGCGCGTGTCGTTGATCTCAGCGAAGACTCGATCACGTTCGAGGTGGCAGGCGACCCCGACCTGCTCCAGGCATTCATAGATCACATGACGCCCTTCGGGATCGTCGATCTAGTCAAATCAGGAAGAATCGCAATGAAGAAACAATCAAACATGAGGCCAGCCGCAGTCTCGGGGATGTCCCGATGACTGCTCGAACTGCTAACGGAACCGTCGTGATGAATCAAAGCTCAGGGCGCGCCGCCTTCGAGCATTGTCTCGCCACGATGGACGTGGATCTCAACCAGACCGCGTTTGAAAAGGCTTTCCTTCAGACGAAGAAGGCAGCCGACGTCCAGGGCGAAGTCTCCGAGAATCAGCTGCGCGCGATCGTCGATGACGTCGTCACAGGGATGGAAGTCTTCGAAGGTGTGACCGAGTCGTTCAGATGAGCGGCCATCGGGTGGCGGTCGTGCCCGGCGACGGGACCGGCCCCGAGGTCATTGCGGAGGCGGTCAAGGTGCTGAAGGCAGCCGCCGACGTCTTCGGCTTCTCGATGGAGTACGGCGATCTGGACCTGAGCGGAGAGCGGTATCTCCGCACCGGTCAGACCCTGACCGCCGGAGACCTCGACTTCCTCCAACAGCACGATGCGATCTTGTTTGGAGCCATTGGGCATCCAGAGGTCAAGCCGGGAATTCTCGAACAGGAGGTGCTGCTGCGGTTGCGCAGGGAGCTGGATCAGTACATCAACCTCCGGCCGGTGAAGCTCCACCAGGGTGTCACGTCGCCTCTGGCAGGAGTGACAGCCGAAGACGTCGATTTCGTGGTTGTCCGTGAGAACAGTGAGGGCCTCTACTCAGGTGAGGGCGAGTTCACCGCAAAGGGCTCGGCGTTCGAGGTTGCAGTGCAGAAGTCGGTGAACACCCGGTTCGGAGTGGAGCGTTGCGTCCGCTACGCCTTCGAGCTGGCCTCATCCAGACCCGGCCGCCACCTGACCCTATGTGGCAAGACGAACGTGCTCACCTATGCGTGGGACCTGTGGCAACGCGTGTTCGACGAAGTCTCCTCGGACTATCCCGACGTGACGACGGCTTACGCCCATGTGGATGCGGCTTGCCTCTGGATGGTTGAGGACCCGGCACGCTTCGACGTGATCGTCACCGACAACATGTTCGGGGACATCATCACCGATCTCGGCGCGGCAATCCAGGGTGGGCTTGGTATCGCCTCCGGCGCCAACCTCAACCCGAGCGGCGTCTCGATGTTCGAGCCGATCGGCGGGACTGCTCCCGGCTTCGAGGGAACCGGGAAGATCAACCCACTCGCCGCCATCGGAGCGGCCGCCATGATGCTCGACTTCCTCGGCGAGCGGGCCGCTTCGCAAGCGATCGAGTCGGCCGTCGGGCAGGTTGCGGGATCTCTTCCATCGCTGCGGGCCGGCGAGATGGGGTCAACGACCACAGAAGTAGGAGACCGCGTCGCTCACCTTGTGAGCAAAGAGGAACCGGCCGAGGCAACAAGATGACTAGGCCGAAGACCCTGTTCCAGAAGGTGTGGGATCAACACGTGGTCATCGACGAAGACCCGTCACTGCTCTACGTAGACCTGCATTTGATACACGAGGTCACGTCACCACAAGCGTTTGCCGGCCTGGAGCAATCGGGACGCAGCGTGCGAAGACCCGATCTGACCGTCGCAACGGTCGACCACGCCATTCCCACAACAGGCAGGTCGCTTGGAATCCGTGACCCTCTATCCAAGAAGCAGGTCGATGCTCTCGTGGAGAGCTCACGCCGACATGGGATCACCATGTTCGGGCTCGACGACCCCCGTCAGGGGATCGTCCATGTGGTCGGTCCTGAGCAGGGGCTGACCCGGCCGGGAGCCCTCATCGTCTGCGGAGACAGTCACACCTCGACTCACGGTGCATTCGGCGCTCTTGCCTTCGGAATCGGCACGACCGAGGTCGAGCATGTGCTCGCCACGCAGACGTTATGGCAGGCAAGGCCGGCCACTATGGCGGTCGACGTGGAGGGAGTGCTGCCTTGGGGGGTTGCCGCCAAGGACCTGATACTCGGGATCATCGCCAAGATTGGAGTCTCCGGTGGCACCAAGCACGTCATTGAGTACCGCGGCGAGGCAATCCGGGACCTCTCAATGGAACAGCGGATGACCATCTGCAACATGTCCATCGAGGGCGGTGCCCGGGCAGGCATGATCGCTCCCGACGAGACGACCTTCCGCTATGTCGAGGGACGCCCCTACGCACCGACCGGAAAACACTGGGAAGACGCTCTCGAGGCCTGGTCCAAGCTCCCCAGCGACCCCGACGCGGAGTTCGACAAGTCGGTTTCCATCGACGCCTCCTCACTGGTGCCACACGTCTCGTGGGGGGTGAACCCGTCTCAGACCGTCCCCGTCAACGATGCAGTGCCTTCACCGGACAGCTTCGAAGACCCCCTGCAGAGGGACGCAGCGGCCCGCGCCCTTTCCTACATGGCGCTCAAGCCGGGGACGCCGATGCAAGACATCAAAATCGACCACGTCTTCCTCGGCTCATGCACCAACGGCAGGATCGAAGACCTCAGAGCCGCAGCCAAGGTGATCGAAGGCAGGAAGGTCGATTCGAGGGTAAGTGCGGTTGTGGTCCCGGGGTCTATGCAAGTGAAAGCGCAGGCCGAGGCTGAAGGACTCGCAGACGTTTTCACAAGTGCCGGCTTCTCCTGGCGCGACGCCGGATGCTCCAGCTGCCTCGCCATGAACCCCGACGTGATCCCTTCGGGTGAACGTTGCGCGTCGACCTCAAACAGAAACTATGAGGGTCGCCAGGGACGGGGTGCGAGAACGCATCTCGTCAGCCCGGCGATGGCAGCGGCAGCCGCCGTGGCGGGCCATTTCGTCGACGTGCGGCAGTGGGAGGGGGCTTCGTGAAACCGGTCTCCAAGGTCACCGGCCGGATGGTGCCACTCGACAGAGCGGACGTTGATACAGACCAGATCATCCCGCAGCAGTTCCTGAAGCGCATCGAGCGGGACGGCTACGGCGAATTCCTCTTCTACAACTGGGCACACACCGACGACGGCACCCCCTCATCGGACTTCGTGCTCAACGACCCCAAGCGCGAGGGAGCGAAGGTTCTTATCGCCGGTCCAAACTTCGGCTGTGGCTCCTCGCGAGAGCATGCAGCCTGGGCCATCCAACAGTGGGGCTTCGAAGCTGTGATCGCCCCGTCGTTCGCCGACATATTCCGCAACAACGCCATCAATATCGGGCTTCTGCCCGTTGAGCTGGACGAGGAGGCCGTGCGTGCCCTGCTCGAGGTGGCCGAAACCCACCACTCCGAGGTGACAATCGACCTGATCGAGCAGACCGTCCGAGCCGAGGGCCTCGAGGAACAATTCGAGATCTCCGTGAGCGCCCGAAATCGCCTCATTCACGGCCTTGATGCCATCGGAGAGACGCTCCAACATGAGCGGGCGCTCAGCGCCTTCGAGACGCGCCGTCCGGACTGGCTGCCGATCACCACATCCTGATCAGCCGGTGCCGGTCAGATGGCCGCCAATCCACTCGTCGATCTCCGCCCAGCGGTCATAGAGCCAGGCCTCTTGCTCGTCCGGCCCCGGGATGCTCTCCGCGCTGTGGTGCCAGATCTTCACAGCAACCCTGGTGTCCATCGGGATTGCCCTCCAAATGTCGCCGGCTGTGACGAATCCCTCCAAACCCGCGTGTCCGACGAAGAACACATCCGACCCCAACGGCGCCGCCGCCAGGGCTGTCATGACACCCCTGGGCTTGGGCGGCAGTGTCTGTTCGAGCATGGCGGCGCGTTCGGCGAGGTCGGGTCGGCCTGACTCCCGCAGTTTCTGAATAGCCCTCTCCGCCCTCCCGACGGAGTAGTTGGCACCTTCCGGGAAGATGACGAAGGCGTCGTCGATACCCATCGTCCGTGCCAGCTCGTCGATGGCGTCGATCACCGCGTCTCCGCCACGCCCAGCCGGGATGAACGACGCGGGGAGCCGGTTGAGGATCACGTCGACCGCAGGGTCCCACTGGAGAAACTCCTTCAAAACGATCCGCGGGTCACGGTGGTACACGTTGCACAGCGCATCCATCAGAAGCATCGAATCGCCGGGGCCCGCATGGCGGCTCAGAACCAGAATCGGCCGGGTCCGGATACTCCCGGTCGTCGGGGGCGCTCCAACGACCTCAACCGTCAGCCGGAAGGTCCGCTTGGCAGTTCGGATCACCAGCCCGAGCATCAGGCCCAGGAGCCGGTAGTGCATGCGCTGAAAACCGGGACTGCGCAGCTTCCAGCCGAACCCCGATGCGACCCAAAGGATGAACATGACAACCAATGCCGCCGCGTCGACGAGCAGGTAGAGAAAGAGGAACCAAAAGATCCTCAGGATCCGCCATGGTCCTGGCACGTACCGACTGAGAAACGCTGCTGCGATCAACCAGACGGGGAGGGTGAGTAATGCAGCGCCAACGCCGATCACGATGGCCGGAGCGATCAACGTTCGTCTGACCCACTTGGGCGGCAGCGGCATCAGATCGATTCCAGGTAGTCAACAGACGATTGGTAGCCGGCGGTCACGAGTGCCTCGGTCGCACCTAGTTGCGTCCACCGGAGCTGGCGCCGGTCATCGAACTCGATCGGGTTGCCCGACGGCAATACGTGCACTTCCACCCCCTCCGGAAGATTCCGCATCGTGCTCACGAAACGGTGCCGCCGTGCAATCTCGAACGAGATTAGAGCTGCCTCGTGAAGCCGCCGCGGCGGACGCAGGTCCGACTCCATGCGTCCCACCTGCAGGACAAACACCCGATTCGCCCCAAGCTCCACTGCTCTAGTCAAGGGAACAGAATTCACGAGGCCGCCGTCATAGAAATGCTCGCCGCCGATCTCGACGGGCGGGAAGAGCGCTGGGATCGCAGAGGATGCCATGATCGCCTCGACGAGTGGCCCTTGCTCGAACCAATGCTCTGCAGTCTTCTCTATCGACGCGGCGACACATTGAAACGAGTGATGCAGGTCCTCGATGCGTGAGTCGCTGCCGAGAATCCCCTCGAGAAGCGAGCGAAGCACCGCAGAGCCCTGCATCGCCGGCTTGAAGGTGGCCACGCTCACCATGCGTTCGAACAGGCTGCCCCGAAGCAGATCAGACGCAGCGATGTCTGCCCACAGGCTGGTGAGCCGTTCCACGCCTGGAGTACCGGGCGTCTGAGCGATCACCGAGCCATTGAAAGCGCCGATCGAGGTGCCCAATATGAGGTCGGGGTGGATCGCCGCCTCGTCGAGTGCCTTGAGCATCCCCACCTCGACCGCGCCCCACTTGCCACCACCTCCAAGAACAAAGGCTGTGTCGATGGGGTGGTCTCTCACGAGGACGAAACTAATACCCGGGAATCAGGCCTGCTCTTCCTCGATGTACCACTCGGTGAAGTCGGTGCACTTGCCTTCGCCGTCGAGATGAATCACAAACAGATTTCGATAGGACATCGGAGGCTCGTGATAGTGCGTGCGACCGACAACCACCGCGATTTCGTCTGTCTCCACGATTGGGAGCCACTGAAAGTCCCAGTTCTCCGGGTCATCGTCGATTTCGATCCAATGCTCGATGATCTCATCGATTCCGTCCCACTCTCCCCCGGCCGTTTGCGGGTCGTAGACGGCATCGGCGGTGAAGAGCTCTGCGATGGCATCTGGAGAGTTCGTCGTCCAAGCATGGACATATCCGTCCATCCACTCGTTCAGGCGCTCGCTGGGCTCGATCATTCGTCTCCCTCCGAAGTGTCGGTGATAACAGCTGAATGCGGGCCCAACAAGATCGACTCAGGGTGAGACTCGTAGTCGCCCAACGCAAAGACGACATCGCCGGATCGTCTCATCTGCACCGGCCGATTGGAGAAGTTCACCCCAACGGCCGTTGATTCGCCGTCACTGGACCGGACAAAAACCAGCATCTCTTCTTCTTCGGTGTCAACGAATCTGATGTCGCCCAGGCGTAGCGAGCGTCGTTCCCGGCGCAGGGCCAACAATGAACGGTACTGGGCGAGAAACGACAGAGGATCGCCCTTCTGGATCTCGACATTGCGGTGATCACGGTCCGGTCCGATCGGGATCCATGGCTCACCGCTGGTGAACCCAACTCCCCCGTTGCCTGGATGCCATTGCATCGGCGTACGACACCCATCACGGCTCAGGAATGCGACGTTGTCGCCCCATGGGTCGTGTCCGTGGCTGGGACCATTGAGCATGCCGATTTCGTCTCCGTAATAGAGGAACGGTGTGCCCCGCAGAGTTGCCAGGAGCACGGCCGCCTGGCGTGCCCCCCGGTCTCCGAGCCTGCTCGCCACCCGGATCTCGTCGTGATTGCCCATGGTCCAATTGGTCCAACCCCACTCGGGTAGGACGCCTTCGACTGCCTCGACGGCTTTCCGCACTCCCGCGGCCGTCCATTCCGCGACCATTAGTTGATAGTTGAAGGGCATGTTCAACTCGTCGTCCGAGCCGTAGTAGGCGATCCAGTGGGTCGGATCGAACTCATGGATCTCACCGATGGTGAGGATGTCGCGTTCGTACTCGTCGGCGAGCTTCCGCATCTGCCGATGGATGCCGTGCACGTCGTCCTGTCCCCTATCGAAGACATGGATCCACTTGCCGTACTCCCCCATCTCCTTGTAGGGGTCGACGTACCCCGGTGGTGTCGGAGGGTTGTCGCGGTTCTGGGGATCCTTCATGATCTGATGCGCCGCGTCGACGCGAAACCCATCGACACCGCGATCCAGCCAAAAGCGCATGACTCCCATCATCGCCTCGACGACGTCGGGATTCCTCCAGTTGAGATCTGGCTGTTCTGGCAGATACGTGTGGCGGTACCACTGCCCTGTGTGCTCGTCCCAGGACCAAGCGGGCCCGCTGAAGACACTCACCCAGTTGTTGGGTGGTTCACCGGGCTCCTTGGAGGGCTTCCACACATACCAATCTCGCTTCGGATTGTCTCGCGAGGAACGTGACTCGAGGAACCAAGGGTGCTTGTTGGAGGTGTGATTGATGATGAGGTCCATCAGGAGCTTGAGCCCCCGCTCGTGTATCGCCTCTAGCAATTCGTCGAATTCGTCGAGGTCGCCAAATAGGGGATCTATGCCCGTGTGGTCGGTGACGTCGTAGCCCCAATCGATCATCGGTGACTCATACACCGGGGAGAGCCAAATCGCGTCTATCCCCAGCCAAACCAGATAGTCGAGCTTGTCCTTGACGCCCTGAATATCGCCGTACCCGTCACCGTCGGTATCAACGAAGCTCAGCGGATAGATGTGATAAAACACCGCCTCGCGCCACCATGGATCACTCACGAAGCCGTCCTGGCAAGCATCGACCAATGCAGATGTCCGGTTTCTGCCACCTCAAAAGGGTATTACAGACGGACTCTCTCGGCGTGGATCAACGACTCTCCGCGTTCGTCGGCGACACGTTTGGACTAGTCAGGCGCTGAAATGAGTCGAAAGACTCCCAAGGATTCGCCCGGGCATGCCGAAACAAAGACGTGCCTCAGCGAAGCAGTCCGACACCCCCCGGCCGTGCCCGCCGACGTTGTACATCATGTATAGATCCCGGTCTATTCATCACCCCCATCGGGATCTTTTGCGCGGAACACGCCATGGCGGCGACGCTGGAGCAAGGTAAGAGCGACGATCGATGGATGCCTGTGCCGCTGAAGACCGAGACCGATCAGAGCTGAGGTCACCGAACGAGTCCCAAAGCCGATCGATGTGGGACGTAGTCACTAGCATTCTTTGGTCAGGGCATGGGAACGACACCACTGCAGCCGCAAGAAGCGCTGGAGCCCGATGACTACCAGCGATTCATGTATGCGTGCGCCCATGAGCGCCGCTCACCATCCACCCAGCGCCTGATCGACGCGAGCTCCTACGGATGGGTTTATCGATTCATCACCGAACACGGTGAAGAGGCTGACACCCCGCCAACTGCGGGCGACGGATGGCTGGACCCTCATGATGCCAACCCGAGAATGCTCGGCGAGTACTTCGGGAGGGTGGCCGTGAGAGTGAGACGAACCGGTGCACTCGACTATGCGACTTCGCTGGAGCGCTACTTCAACGACATCGCAGACTCCCGCGGTTTGCCCTGACCCATCTCGGGCGCTCCGTGTGTCTGCTCGGGTGCTACCTCAACCGCTCTGGTCGCGGCGGCGCTCCCACGTCCGGCTGACGAGGAAGTCCAGAAAGGCCAGGATTGCGCCGACGCCGGTGAGTATCAGGAATGCAGTGAACAGCTTTGAGGGAGCGCTCGTTGGAGCGAGATCGCCATAACCGACTGTGGTCAAGGTGACCACGGTGAAATAAAAGGAGTCGACCCAGGACCATCCTTCAACGATGCGATAGAAGACTGTTCCCGTCGCGAAGACACCGCTCACTGCAATCAGAGCCGTGCGACCACTCGGGTTGGCCCACATCTCACGCAGCGTCCGCCCCAGTTCTCTGATCACAATGAGAACATAGGCGAATCCGCTCGACTCCGGCTTTCAACTCCCAGCATCAAGTGTTTTCGGATGACTAGTACCTTGGCGTGACCTGGGAATAGGTGGTGACTGAAGGTCAACGGCAGCAAGACTGTGGCACATGCATGACACCGATTTCTCACAGAGCCGCTGCGACTCCTGTTCCGAGCCTGCCGGATTCATAACTCCCGTGGGACTCCTATGCGCTGACCATGCGATCAGCGCCACACTGAGTCAGACTGATAGTGAGGACCGGTGGATGCCAGTCCCGCTGCACCGAGAAACGACGATCGACCTCACCAAAGAGGACTCAAAAGGCTCCTTAGAGGCAGCGCGTCTCAGCTGACATCCGAGGAGACCACACTTCGGTCTTGATAGATCCAATGCAATAGAGGCCAAAGGTCCTGCCTGACCCGCCTATCGACTCTGGGACTCGGACAGCAGAGCCCTATCCTTTTGATGGAGCCACATTGCTGACCGCATCGCGAGCCGGAGAGAGCGTTGACCACAGGCGAAGACATCATCACGCGCATCGCCGGCGACCCCTGGGTGCTCGAGTACGACAGCTATGTTCCCGAGGACGAGACCCGACGAGAAGCGCTGTGCACTCTTGGGAACGGGCGGTTCGCCACTCGTGGGGCTGCTCCTGAGAATGCTGCGACAGCAGGAGTCCACTACCCGGGGACATACGTGGCGGGCCTCTACAACCGTCTCATCGACGAGAAGCAGGGCCGGGAGATCAGCAACGAGAGTCTGGTCAACCTGCCCAACTGGCTATCGCTCACATTCCGCGTCGAGGACGCCCCATGGTTCTCGATCGATGACGTCGAGATCCTCGACTACAGGCAAGCCCTAGAGATCGATCGCGGCATCCTGATCCGCCAGGTGCTGTTCTCCGATGAAGAGGGGCGGGAGACGACGCTGACCCAGCGACGGCTCGTCTCCATGGCCCGGCCCCGACTGGCCGCCCTCGAGACCAACATCCGCCCCGAGAACTGGAGCGGTCGCCTGACCATCCGCTCCTCCATCGATGGGTCGGTCGAGAACCGCAACGTGAGCAGGTACGAGGACCTCGCGAGCAAGCACCTAGAGGTTCTCGAGACCCGTCAACTGAACGGGACTCTCATGTTGCGGGCCCGCACCACGCAGTCTCGAATCGAGATTGTGACTGCGGCCCGGCACCGCATCTGGAGAAGCGGAGAGCTCATCGACGAGCTCTCATCCGAGCCTTTCTCGGAGCA
>QQVI01000184.1 GCA_003388545.1 Actinomycetota bacterium | reverse complement strand
TCGAGGACCGGGTTGGACACCTCCTGCCCCCGCTTCGCGGGAAGGCAGTGAAGGAAGATCGCCTTTTCGCCTGCGGCAGCCATCACGGCCTCATCCACCTGGTAGCCGGCGAAGGCGACCGCACGTTGCTCCGCCTCGTGCTCATGTCCCATCGATGCCCAGGTGTCTGTGTACACGACGTCGGCCATATCTACAGCCTCGGTGGGAGACTCGAAGTGCTCCACGGCTCCTCCGGCCTTTTCGATTGTGTCGATGTCGGTCGGCGAGAATTCGAAGCCGGGAGGGCTAGCCAGCCGGAAACTCATGCCTGAGAGGGCGCAGGCGATCGCAAGCGACCGAGCCACGTTGTTGCCCTCCCCGACGAACGTCACCGTGCGCCCTTCCAATACCGAGAGCTCCTGTCTCATCGTCAGGAGATCGCCAATCGCCTGCATCGGATGGGCGAGATCGCTGAGGAGGTTGAGGATGGGAACGGCGTCCACCGAGGTCATCCGCTCCACTGTCTCGTGGGAGTAGACCCGGGCGCCCACCATGGCGTGGTAACAGGACAGAGTGCGGACGATGTCCTCAACGCTCTCGCGTTTGTCGAGCCCAACCTCTTCGGGTCGGATGTAGACGGGATGACCTCCGAGTTGGACGACTGCCATCTCCATTGCGTTTCGGGTCCGTGTCGAGGGCTTTTCGAAGAGAATCGCCATCCCTTTTCCGTCGAGGAGCCTGGGGAGGTCTTTCTTCTCCGACTTGTCGAGGATCACTTCGAGCTCTTCGGGGGTCAGCTCGTCTACTTCGAGGAAGTGCCGCATCACTTCTCCTTGTCTCTTGTAGTGATGGCGTCGTCGATGATCGAGATCGCCTCGTTGATGTTCTCTTTGGTGACGATGTAGGGGGGAGCGAGTCGCAGTGCAGTTTGCGTGACGCCGTTGACTATCAACCCGCGGTCCAGGCATGACTTCGCCAGCTGTGCCGCTTTCCGCCCGGCAAGCGCCCGCTCTGTTATCTCCAAACCGATGAGGAGCCCTGTGCCTCTCGCATGATCGAGCCATGACCGGGTCCCGGCTTCTTTCTCGAGGTAGGCGCCTAGCTCGGCCGTGACGGATGGAGCGTCCATCCCGATGTACTCGCCAAGCGCCGCTCTGGCAGCCGCAAGAGCCAGTGGCTGGCCGGCAAAGGTCGACCCGTGATCTCCGGGGGTGAAAGAGGCGGCGACTTCGGCCCGGGCCCACACTGCAGCAACAGGGAAACCATTGCCCAATGCCTTGGCCATGGTGACGATGTCCGGCCTGATGCCGGCGTGCTGGAAGCCGAACCACTCTCCGGTCCTGCCGAATCCGGTCTGTATCTCGTCGATGATCAACAGAGCACCTGCTTCATCGCAGATGGAGCGCACCGTCTCGAGGTATCCCGGCGCCGCCGGAAAGACCCCGCCTTCACCCTGGACCGACTCGAGGAGAACCGCCCCGACCTCTCCTGTCAGCGCTTCCGCAATTGCTGAGGCATCGTTGTACGGGACGTGGATGAATCCTTCAGGCATTGGCGCAAACGGCGCATGCTTGGAGGGCTGGCCCGTGGCGGCGAGGGCAGCCAATGTTCGCCCGTGGAAAGAGCCCAGCGCTGATATCACTTTGTGCCGCCCGCTGCCCTGATGCTTGCGGGCAAGCTTGATCGCGGCCTCCACGGCCTCCGTGCCTGAGTTCTGGAAGAGGACCTGGCCCGGACCAGAGGCGATGAGACCGTCGATCAGACTCGCAACGGGAGCTTGGTGCTCGTTGGCGAAGAGATTCGAGACGTGAACCAGCTTCCTGGCCTGTGCCGTGACGGCCGCCTCTATGACCGGATGAGCGTGCCCCAGCGCGACGACGGCAAGACCACCGAGGAAGTCGAGATAGCGATTGCCTTCGCGGTCGCGCAATTCGATGCCTGAGCCTTCGACGAACAGCCGTGGTGGCGAGCCGTAGTTGTCCATGAGCGGGCTGTGCTCGCCGGTGGCGCCCCAGGCCGCTGCTTGCTCCGCCGTCATGGCTGCTCCCTGGTGATCATCGTCCCGATCCCGGCGTCGGTCAGCAGCTCGAGGAGGAGGACGTGGGGAATCGCACCGTCCAGCATGTGAGCCGAAGCCGTCCCGCCCCGGATCGCGGCTATGCATGCCTCGAGCTTCGGGACCATGCCACTGTCGATGACTGAGGTGAAGAGCATTGCTTCGACTTGCGGGAGAGTCGCCTTGGAGATCAGCGAACTCGGGTCCGTCACGTCGAGGAGCAGGCCGGGTACATCGGTGAGATAGATCACCTTCTCCGCTCCGAGAGCAGCCGCCAATGCGCCGGCAACGGTGTCGGCGTTGATGTTGTACGCCTGTCCCGAACTGTCCGATCCGATCGTGGAGATGACCGGGATCATGCTCTCGGCGAGGAGTCGCTCCACGATCCCCGGCTGGACCGAGACGATTTTTCCGACCAGTCCGAGACTCTCGTCGTGGGGCTCGGCAGTGATCATTCCGCCGTCCTCGCCGCTCAGCCCGACTGCGTAGGCGCCGTGGACATTGATGGCCCCGACGATGTCCCGGCCGACCTTGCCGACGAGGATCATCCGGACCACGTCGAGAGTCTCTTCGTCTGTCACCCGAAGGCCGTTCTGAAACCTCGACTCCTTGCCCAGCTTGCGAAGGTGCTCCCCGATTTGGGGGCCGCCGCCGTGGACCACCACCGGCTTGAGGCCGACGGACCTGAGTAGGACGATGTCTTCCGCGAATGTCTTCGCCAGCTCCGGGTCGGCCATCGCGCTGCCACCCAGCTTGACCACCACAACCGCGCCCTGGAAGCGTTTGATGTAGGGGAGAGCTTCGACCAGGGCTTCCGCTCTCAGCTCCGGGGAGAACACTTCGGTCATCGTCATGTCCGATACCCGGCGTTTATCTCGATGTATCCATGCGTCAAGTCGCAGGTCCACATCGTGGCTTCGTGCTCACCCACGCCAACGTCAACCCTGATGTTGACTTCATCGCCTTTGAGATGGGCGCTTGCTGCCGCCTCGCTGTATCCCTCGGCGGCCCTCCCCGCCGAGGCCACGAGCTCGGGACCGATCCAGATGGCCAGCTGATCCCGATCGGCGGGCTCGCCCGCCTTACCGACGGCCATGACGATGCGCCCCCAATTGGCGTCTTCAGCCGCCAGAGCAGTCTTGACCAGTGGGGACTCTGCGATCGATCTGGCGATCTTGAGAGCGGAATGCTCGGAGACCGCGCCGGCCGCCGTCACCGAGACCAACTTCGTAGCTCCTTCCCCATCCCGAACTATCTGCTTCGCCAGCGAGAGGCAGACTTCGTCGAGAGCCTCCTGGAACGATTCGAGCCGGGGATCCGACCCGTCGGCGATCGGCTCGTCGCCCGACTGTCCGGTAGCGAACAGGAGCACAGCATCGTTGGTCGATGTGTCGGAGTCGACCGTGATCCGATTGAAGGTCGTACTGACGGCGCGGGCCAGAGAGGCCTGCAAGATAGACGGAGACACAGCCAGATCGGTGAAGAGGAACCCGAGCATCGTTGCCATGTCCGGGGCGATCATGCCGCTGCCCTTGGCGATGCCGACGATGTTCGCTCTCGTCCCGGCTACACCCACCCAGGCCGCTTTGGAGAACGTGTCTGTTGTGCGTATGGCTCCGGCCGCTGCCTCCCACGAATCGGGGCCCGAAGCGACAAGTCCAGATCCGGCGCGCCGGATCCCCTCGGCGATCCTGTCATCGGGCATCGGCTCACCGATCACACCGGTCGAGGCAACCATCACTTTTCTGGGAGACACACCCAGAAGCGAAGAAACGCCCTCAGCCATCTTCTCGGTGGAGACCATGCCGGATTTGCCCGTGAATGCGTTCGCATTGCCCGAATTGCAGACGAGCGCTTCGGCAGACCCATCTCCCTCTTCCAGCGTCTTGCGGCACCATTCGATCGGTGCGGCTGGGCAGGCACTGGAAGTCAAGGTCGCCGCCACCGCCGATCCGGGCGCCATGTGGGCGATCAGTAGGTCATCCCGGCCCCGTTTCCGGATGCCCGCAGCCACGGTGGCGAGCGAGACGCCGGAGACAGCCGGCAAACTGGGGAAGACGTCGGGGGCCAATGGTGATCTCGGATAGCTCATGGCGAAACCCCCGTCAGAGGCAACCCGGTTTGCTCCGGGAGCCCGAGGATGATGTTGGCGCACTGGATCGCCTGCCCCGCCGCACCCTTGACGAGGTTGTCGAGTGCTGCGATGACAATTGTCCATCCTGTCCTCGGATCGACGCGTGCGGTTATCTCGACGTTGTTCGAACCGAGCGTCGCTTTCGTTGCGGGTGGATGCTCAACTATCCGAACGAAGGGCTCGGCCGCGTAGGCATCCTCGAGGGCCGACAGGACTTCATCGGTTGTGGCCTCATTCGCAGTCCGTGCGTAGCAAGTGGCGAGAATCCCGCGGCTCATCGGTGCGAGATGGGGTGTGAACAGGATTTGGCAAGGGACGCCGGCGTGGCGCGTCAGCGCCATTTCCATCTCGGGCGTGTGCCGGTGGCCCACCAGCCCATAGGCGGCGAAGCTGGCATCGACCGTTGCGAAGGCCGTTTCGGCGGTGGCGTTCTTTCCGGCGCCTGACACCCCACTGGCGGCGTCGACGACGATCCCACCCCCGTCGACCGCTCCTGTGGCCACGAGCGGAGCGAGGGCTATTGATGCCGCGGTCACATAGCATCCGGCGACAGCGACAGCGGTCGCTCCGGCTATGTCCTCCCGGAAGAGCTCAGGAAGCCCGTATACGAAGTCGCCGAGCATGTCGGGCTGCGCATGGGCCTGCCCGTACCAGGTCTCGTAGACGGAGTCGTCGTGGAACCGGAAGTCCCCGGCAAGGTCGATCACTCGCTTCGAGTGCTCCAGTAGCTCGGGCACCAGCCTCTGTGAGGCTCCGTGAGGGAGTGCCAAGAACGTCACATCCACACCGTCGAACAGGTCGGGGGAGTAGTGGTCGAACGTGAGCTGGGGATACGCAGCGCCCAAGTGCGGATGGACAGCTGCGACCGCCTTGCCCGCCGACCTTTCGGCGGATGCCGCAACCACATCGAGATCGGGATGGGACGCGCAAAGCCGCAAGAGCTCTGCCCCTGCGTACCCGGACGCTCCAACGATCGCCACCTTGTGCATCAGGGAACACTAACCCTGTTGAATATCTATGCAAATCCATGAATAGAGATTCGATCAAGCTGCAGAGGAGCGTTTCGGCTTGAGCTGACTGGCTCTACGGCTCGGCATTGCTATGAAGCCGGTGGCATCGTCGATTCGGGCCCCGGCATCGTTGACCCACTTCCACACCAGGGCTGCCTCCTCGGCGACTTCGACGGACGCCGGAGTCTCGTGGACTGTTGGCTCGGCATCGGTCGGTCGCGTCGCAAGCAAAGGTCTCACATCACCCGAGTGCCAAGTTGCCACCAGGATCCCACCGTCGATGATGGCATGCGCTCCCGATTCGGATACGAGCTCGAAGACGCCGGCCGCCTGCAGGGCCTTCCACTCGTGCCTTCTCTGCAGCGCCCGGGCGAGAGCATTGTGGCGGTCTCGCAACCAACCCGCCTCTTCGAATCGCTGCTCCGAGGCGTAGCGGCGCATCTTTTCCCGCAGTGGGTCGAGCAGTATCGCCGGGTCGTTGTCGAGCCCGGCCACGATCGCGTCGACGACTTGCGCATACACTCGAGGGTCGAGTTGCCCGTCGCAGGGACAAGACGCGACCCCGAGTTGGGCGCCTGCGCAGGATCCGCTGCGCGTCCCGGGCCGGTTGCGACAGCGCCGAACCGGCACGGAGTCCCAAATGGCGTGCATGACCTGGTCGGCGGCCTTCTTGCTGCGAAACGGCCCGATGTGAGCGATTGCGTCGGGCTTCAGGGTGCGCACCACAGACAGGCGGGGAAACTCCTCCCGGGTGAGCCGGACGAAGTGTGAGGTCTTGGGAGGCCGACTCTTCCTGTTGTAGCGAGGTCGATGGGCGTGAATCAGCCTCAATTCGGTGATCTCTGCCTCCAAGGCCGTGGCACACACCTGATGCTCCACGGTGGTGAGCTCTCGCATCATGTTCCCAATGGTCTTTCTGGTGTCGCCGTAGAAGTACTGGCGGACTCGCTGTCGCAGGTTGGTTGCCTTCCCGACGTAGATCACGTTGTCGTCCCGATCCTTGAACAGGTAGACGCCGGGAGACCGGGGCAAGGCTTCGGTGAGCTTGATCTTCCGGTAATACCTCGATCCTCTCGCACGGGGAAGCGCCAGAAGATCGTCCAAATTGGTCACGCCCAGAGTGCCGGCCCGCTCCAGCAACCCGTGGAGCACATGGGCGGTGGCTCGAGCGTCCTCCAGGGCGCGATGGTTCGGCGTCACCGGGCTTCGGAAGTGCGCAGCGAGACTCTGCAGTCTGAGGTTTCTCACCTCCTCACGTACGAGCCGACGCGCCAGGGCGGCGGTGTCCACTGTGTCATTGCCCAGCCGCTCGTACCCGAGGCGTTGTGCGGCGGCATTCAGAAACGAAAGGTCGAACCGGACGTTGTGCCCGACGATCACGGAGTCGCCGATGAACTCTACGAACGATGGAAATGCCGTCTCGATCTTGGGAGCGTCGTAGACCATCGCGTGTGTGATCCCTGTCAGCATCGTGATCGAAGCGGGAATTGGTGAGCCCGGGTCCACCAACGTCTGGAAGGAACCGATCTGCTCCCCGTGCTTGTACTTCACGGCGCCGATCTCGGTGATCTCGCAGTCGCGCGGCGAGCCGCCTGTGGTTTCCAGGTCGAGCACACAGAAGACGACATCGAAGAGGGGAGTCGACAGGTCGTCGAAGCTCGGCTGAATCGGTCTCGACACGTTGGACAAGACCCTAATCGAACGTATGTTCGATATGTCAATACGATAACCTGAGGATCATGGAGCTCAGCCGGATCGGCATCTACTCGTCAAGCGCTGAAGCGAATCTGGTGAAAGCCCGTCTCGAGGCGAACGGCGTGGACGCAATCATTCAAGCCGACTCCGCCTCGGGAGCAGTGCCCCAATTGGAGGCCTACTCGGGGGTCAAGGTCTTCGTCCGTCCCGACGACCTCGAAGCCGCTCTGGAGATATTGGAGCGCATGCTGCCCTCCGGGGAGAGCTGAGGCTCGGAATTGGGGAACGTCGACATCTCATCTCCGTCGAACGAGCAGGTCAAGCGTTTGGTTCGGCTGCGGCGGCGCCGCCATCGGGACGAGGAGGGGATTTTTGTCGTCGAGGAGGAGCGGATCCTCCGGCGCGCACTCGACGCGGGGCATCGTCCCACTGAGGTCTACTTGTGTCCCGACCTTCGCGACCCGATCGAAGGTCTCACCCACAGAACGATGAGTCGAGAGGCGATCGACAAGGCCTCCTACCGGGGCACATCAACGGGGCTCATCGCCTTGTTCCCATATTTTGACCGCAGCCTCGAGACGCTCGAATGGAACGGGCAGAGCCTGTTCCTGGTTGCCGAGGGTGTGGAGAAGCCGGGGAACCTCGGGGCGATGCTCCGCGTGGCCGACGCAGCCGGCGTCGCCGGTTTGATCCTTGTCGACACCGCGACGGATGTTTTCAACCCGAACGCCGTCAGAGCATCGACGGGGGCGATCTTCACGGTGCCGGTGGCTCGCGCCGGGCTCGACGAGACTGTCGAGCTGCTCAGAGATCGTCGAATCATGTCTGTGGCCGCGCATCCTGGTGCGGGGCCAGACTATTGGGACCTGGACATGACGGGCCCTGTTGCCATCTGGGTCGGAGCGGAGGCAGATGGCCTCTCGACGGAGGCGCGATCGCAGGCCGACGCGCTTGTGTCGATCCCGATGCGGGGGGCCGCAGACTCTCTCAACACATCGATCGCTGCGTCCCTGGTCCTTTACGAGAGCGTGCGACAGCGCTCTCAGGCAAAACTCTCGTAGTGGAGGGTCTCGGATAGGGGCTTGGGGCCGCGCGAGAGACTGCTGGATCGCCGGTCTTCTCCAGCTTCGCCGACGGTGATGACGCCGATCGGAGCGAAGTCGTCCGGAATGCCCAATAACTCACGAAGGCTCGGCATCGAGTGGACGCCGAGAAAGCCGGCGGCCAGTCCCTCGTCGACTGCCGCCAGCAGCACCGCCATCATGGCGGCCCCGGCGTCGACCCACCAGTACGGGACGGGCCAGTCTCGCTCCTGGCCGGTCTCGTCGAGCTTGTCGGGCTCCTGATACCGGTCGTGATATGCCTGCTCGGAAACCGATATCACCACATGAGCGGGGGCTCGTGAGATCCAGGGATCGAATCCAGCCGCCACGTAGTCAGGCTCATCGGCGAGATCGGCGATCGCCTTGCGCCGGGAGGCTTCCGTGACGACCACCACCGAGATGCCTTGGGAGTAGCCAGCGGACGGCGCGCGAAACGCGGCCCGGGCTATTCGGTCGAGCGCTTCCGGCTCGATCGGGTCCTCCCTGTAATTGCGAACCATCCGACGCCGGGCCAGGGCTTCTTTGAATTCCATGGAGACATTCTGTCACGGGCATCTACCATGATCTCGGGGAGTGAGCACCAATGGGGGTCCCTCACACTGCAGAGCTTCTGGCAGAATCGAGAGGAGAGATGGCTTCGACAACACGACCGGAGCAAAACGTCGTCTGGACTCGCGGGAAAGGATGCCTGGAACTGGCCGAGATCCTCGCCACGGGTGAGGTCAGCCGGATCCAGGGAGACCTGGCCCAAGGGTGTATCGAGAACCGAGCCGACTTCGTCGTCGCCAAGAAGATGCCGGGCTCGTTCGAGCTCGCCAATGTCGCCGTTCCGGTGGATTTCGAAGCTGACAAGGTGACCAGGGTCTCTGCGACGGTGGCCGGTGGCCCCCACTCCGAGCTGGCCGCCGCAACGGCCTCTCGCATCGCTTCAGCGCTGGGCGTCCCGTTCGAGATCGTGTCGGCTCACCAAGACTCCGACGGGCTTGGCGACGCCATGAAGATCGTCGCCCAGTTCGGTGAGAAGTTCCCATCCGCCGACAGAAGAGTCGTGCAGGCCCAGGACATGAACGAGCTGGCGGACACCGCCGAGGAAGGTTCGTTGATGGTGGTGGGAGCGCCAGGTGGCGCGTGGCTTCGTCGCTCCTTGTTCGGGTCAGGTACGCGCATCAGGGGGGTTGCGAAGGCCGGAGCTGTGATGGTTCGGTCCGCGCCAGATCGTGTGTACCGATTCATGGGCGATCCGGTGTATGTGGCGCCACTTCTACACGCCCAGGACACGCTTCGGTTGCACAAGGAAGGAGTGCTGGCTGTGGCTGACGAAGGCGTGCTGGTTGGGGTGGTCAGACGGGATCTCCTCCAGGGTGCAGGAAGGGACGCAGTGGCCACTGTCATGGAAGATCCGATCTCCGCCAAGGTCGACGCAACCATCGAAGAGGCACGACCGCTCGAGGACACTTTTGGTCCCGACCCGATCCCTGTCACCGACCACGATGACCATTTGGTTGGCGGTTTGTCCTTGCCAGCGGCCTGACTTGGGGCAGAATCTAGGGCCGTGAATTCGAGAACCCTGTTCCGTGGCGCTTTTTGGACCCTTATCGCCCTATTGCTCGTCTTCCACGTCGTGGGTGGGTGGTATTTCTCCGGTGTGCTCATCGCCGACGCGTTCGAGGTCGATGGGGACCCGATCACGGTGACCAGTGGTGACTACGAGCTCGAGCTCGTGGAATACGAGACGGATCTGGGCCCGATGGACGCTTGGTACTTCCCGGCAGATGGGGACACCTGGGTCATACATGTTCACGGGAAGGGAGCGACCCCTGCGGAGGCCGAGCCCCTGTTCGGGCCACTCCAAGACGCCGGGTACCCGCAGCTGGCGATCACCTACCGCAACGACGATGGACAGCCCGAGGACCCATCCGGTTACTACCAGTACGGGACCACCGAGTATCGCGACATCAGTGACGCGGTGGACTATGCGCTCGACAACGGTGCCGAGCGAATCTTCTTCAACTCCTACTCCACCGGTGCGGCACACACGCTCGGGTTTGTGTTCCGCGAGGTGAGAGATCGGGTGATCGGGGCCCACTTCGATTCACCAAACATCGACTTCGGAGAGACTGTCAGCCACAACGCGTCGCAGAGAGAGCTCCCGTTGCTTCCCTTCAACGTTCCCGAGACGGTCAGTGCAGTCGCCAAGTTCTTCACCTCCCTTCGCATCGGCATCAGCTGGCAGTCGCTCGACTATGTCGAGACCTCCGAGACGAGTTTGAAGATCCCCGTCCTGGTGCATCACGGAACGTCGGATCTCTCGGTCCCTGTCGAGTCCAGCGTTGAGTTCGCGGAGCTCAACCCGCAGCTGGTGCAGCTGATCTACGTCGAAGGTGCCGATCACGTCGGTGCATTCGAGGCCCAGGGCGACGAGTACGTCGAAAACGTCCTGGCCTTTCTCGACAATCTCGAATAATCGCCCCGCCTCTAGGGTTGTCTGATCCAGAACGGAGGCTCGTGGCTGAAACCGACGTGATGATTCGACTCCAGTCGGTCACCAAACAATATGCCGGAACGGAGTTGCCTGCGGTCGGGGATCTGAGCCTCGACATCGAGCGCGGCGAGTTCGTCACGCTCGTGGGCCCTTCTGGATGTGGGAAGACCACGACACTCAAGATGATCAACCGGATCATCGAACCTACGTCGGGGAAGATCCTGATAGACGGTGTCGACGCACTGTCGATGCCCGCCCATGAGCTGCGTCGGTCGATTGGCTATGTGATCCAGCAGATTGGTCTCTTCCCTCACCGAACCATTGCCCAAAATGTCGGCACGGTTCCCTCGCTCCTCGGGTGGGAGGACTCTCGCATCGCCGAACGGACCGACGAGCTCATCGAGGTCGTAGGCCTGGAGCGGGAGATGCTGGATAGATATCCATCTGAGCTGTCCGGCGGCCAGCAACAGAGGGTTGGCGTGGCTCGGGCTCTCGCTGCCGATCCTCCGGTGTTGCTCATGGATGAGCCCTTTGGTGCTGTCGATCCGATTGTCAGGGGCCATTTGCAGCAAGAGTTTCTCGAGCTGCAGAGGAAACTCGGGAAGACCGTTGTATTCGTGACCCACGACATCGACGAGGCGATACGTCTCGGAACCCGCATCGCCATACTCAACATCGGCGGTGTCCTCGAGCAATACGACACTCCCACTGAGATTCTGAGCAATCCCGCGAACCAGTTCGTTGAGGACTTCCTGGGAGGGGAGAGAGGGCTCAAGCGCCTGGGGCTTCTTCCCATAAGTTCCGCCGACATAGTGCGCGGGCCGGTCGCAGATCGCACGTCGACAGCCGAAGACGCAAGAGCGGTGATGGCAGAGCACGAAGTGGATTGGATCGGTGTTCTCGACGGAGATCGACTGCTCGGATGGGTCGAGGCCTCCGCTTTGGATGGCGCCGATTTGTCCGAAGTCGAGCCGAGGCCGTTCGCGGTCTCACTCACGGCTGATGCTTCGCTGCGCGAAGCCCTCGATAGCGTGGTCACGGGACACGCCCGCACCGCCGTCGTCGTCGACCGTGAGGGGAAGTACAGAGGGATGCTCGATCTCGAGGCGATTTCCGAGGAGATCACGGAGTGAGTGTGGTGTTCGGCCAGGCCGACCAACTGCTCGACTGGTCGTGGGTCGAGCGCAACATCGGCCAAATCGTGGATCGCACTTGGGAGCACCTCACGCTCACCGGCATATCGGTGGCTCTTGGCTTGGTGATCTCGGTGCTCTTGGCCATCGTGGTGTTGCGATGGCGCTGGAGCTACCCGCCCATAACCGGGGCTGCAGGTCTTCTCTACACGATCCCGTCGCTCGCCCTCTTCGCGTTGCTTGTGCCATTCACCGGGTTGAGCCAGACCACTGCAGTCATCGCGCTCACGTCCTACACGCTGTTCATCCTCATTCGGAACATCGTGGCGGGGATCGACGGGGTGCCGGCGTATGTGAAAGAGGCTGCTGACGGGATGGGCTACACCCCACGATCTCGATTCTGGCGAATCGAGGTTCCTCTCGCTCTGCCGGCAATCGTCGCCGGCGTGAGGATTGCGACAGTGACCACAGTGGGTCTCGTGACGGTCACTGCGGTCATAGGGCTTGGTGGGTACGGGTTCTTCATACTCCGGGGTCTCAACACCTTCTTCTGGACACAGCTAATCGTCGGGGTGCTCCTGTCGGTGGTTCTGGCGACGATCCTCGACCTGGCTTTCGTGGCTTTGCAGGCCTGGCTCAGCCCGTGGTCGAAGCGGCGTGCCGCATGAACGTCCTGGAGCAGCTCATCGACTTCATCATGGACCCCTCTACATGGACTGGTCCTGCGTCGTTCTGGACTCGGCTCTTCGAGCACCTCTGGGTCTCGGTGGCGGCGACACTCATAGGCATCGTCCTCGTCTTCCCCCTTGCCCTCTATCTCGGACACACCAAGCGCGGGTCGCAAGCCGCCACCGCCGTGGTGAACGTTGGGCGGGCGGTGCCCTCGTTTGGGATCCTCGCTGTCGCCTTCTTGATCCTCGTGGAGTTCGGCGCGGGTGTGGGCACTCCTTGGGCCGTCCTAGTTGCACTGATCGCCCTGGCGGCGCCGCCCGTGTTCACGAACACGATCGCCGGTATCCAGAGCGTCGATCCGGCGACGGTCGAAGCTGCCCGCGGGATGGGCCTCACTGGTTCACAAGTGCTGGCTCGAATCGAGCTCCCGATGGCGATGCCTCTCGTGATGGAGGGGATTCGCATCGCATTCGTCCAGGTCATCGCCACTGCGACACTTGGCGCGCTGGTCGCCTGGGGCGGTCTCGGGCGCTACATCATCGACGGTTTCGCGGTCAGGGACAACGGACAGATCCTGTTCGGCGCGCTGGCAGTCGGTCTGCTCGCAATCGCTGCCGAAGTCGGCTTCAGCCTCATCCAGCGAGCCGTCACACCGAGAGGGCTGAGAGTTGCGCGATGACCGGGAATCTCGAGACCTGGCATAAGGTTGTCAGAACGAGCATCGCTAGCCAGGTCGATTTCGCCCTGTCCGACGATGCAAGCATCAGCTAATCGAAAAGGAGAAACCCATGCGGAAACCAATCCGCAAACGCGCTGTTGGGGCGATCCTGGCAGTGGCACTCGTTGCCGCAGCTTGTGGATCGGGTGACGGCGCACGAGAAGGCGATCCGGTAACGGTTGCGTCCTTCGCATTCAACGAATCAGTGATCGTCGCAGAAATCTATGCCCAGGCCCTAGAAGCGGACGGCTATGAAGTCGAGCGCAAGTTGAATCTGGGCAACCGCGAGGTGGTCAAGCCGGCGCTCGAGTCGGGTGAAGTCGACCTCGTGCCTGAGTACGTCGGTACATTGGCCAGCTTCCTCGGTGAGACACCGACAGCCGATTCAGAGGCGACATGGGAGGCTGCCAAGGCCGCGTTCGAGGCCAATGGCGTGACACTGCTGCAATACAGTCCCGCACAGGACAAGAACGCATATGTGGTGACGTCCGAGACGGCCTCATCTCTCGGCGTGAGCACGGTCTCCGATCTGCAGCCGCATGCGGCCGACCTCGTCTTCGGAGGTCCACCGGAGTGCCCTGAGAGGGAATTCTGCCTGATAGGACTGCGTGACGTCTACGGGCTCGAGTTCGCCGAGTTCGTTCCGCTCGATGTGGCCGGTCCCATAACGATTGCTGCACTCGAAGGCGGCGAGATCGACGTGGCGTTGCTCTTCTCCACACAAGGAATCATCGCCGACAAGGGCTGGGTTGTCTTGGAAGATGACCAGGGCCTCAACCCGGCGGAGAACCTGGTTCCGGCGATCAGGATGGACGTCGTCGACGAGTACGGAGATGACCTGGTTTCGCTCCTCGAAAGGGTCTCGGAGGCTCTCACCACCGAGGACCTGACCGAGCTGAACAAGCGTGCCGACATCGATCAGGAGGATCCGGCGGCGCTGGCCATGGAGTGGTTGCAGGACAACGGATTCATCGACGAAGGCTGATCGAGTCTCGCAGTCGATTGAAAGAGGGAGCCGTATCCCGGCTCCCTTTTTCTATTTGAGGCTTCTGCAATGGTCGTCGAGGTTCGCGGTGAGCGGACCGGTGCGGGAGCCCAGGCCGACCGGCGTCTGTTCGGCGAACGGTGAGCCTCGCTCGG
>QQVI01000247.1 GCA_003388545.1 Actinomycetota bacterium | reverse complement strand
GGCTCGTCTCCAGCATCAGGGCCGGGAGTTCTGCGCTGGCATCGCTGATCAGGGCGAATATGAAGGACGTGCGGACCCACCTCTCCCGCGTCGAGTGGGGTTTCCTCCTCATGGTCCTGGCAGGGATCTTCGCCGCAGTCCTCTCCCTTGCCCACTTCATCGAGGTTCAGTTGGAGGAGCGGCCGATTCTCCTTGCTTCTGCGTTCTTCGGGCTGGTGCTCGGCTCCGTGGTTGTGGCATCTCGACTGCTGCACACGCCACGAATACTCCATGCCTGGGTGGCGCTGGCGTCGGGTATCGCGACATTCCTACTGCTCGGTCTCAGCTCCGGGAACACGGCCAGCGACCCTTCACTGCTTGTCTTCTTCGGCTCCGGCGCGGTAGCGATCTGCGCCATGATTCTTCCGGGGATCTCCGGATCACTGATCCTGGTGATGTTGGGCATGTATCAGGCCGTGTTGGGTGCCGTGAACGATCGGGAGTTTCTGACGGTCGGGGTGTTTGTCGTCGGCGCGGTGGTCGGGTTGGCGCTGTTTTCCCAGCTTCTCGATTTCGCTCTCCAGAAATGGCACGACATCGTGTTGGCAGGGCTGATCGGACTCATGGTGGGCTCTCTGCGCATCCTCTGGCCCTGGCCCGACGGGGTTGATGGGCCATTGTTGGGCGCCCCCAACGAAGACGTCCTGATCGCCTTGGTCGCAGCGGTTGTCGGGTTCGTTGCGGTCTTGCTGGTCGCCCGCCTCGGTGATCCAGCTCCGACCTAACTGACCTTGCTCCGTCGCCGGGGCGCCTCGAGGTGGTGGCTCAGGACGGACCAAACTTCTGGATGGGCCAGTTTCCGCTTCATCGAAATCAACGTTCGCATGAAGGTGGGAACCGCCCGAGAGGCGTCCATCGGGTTGGGCCGCATCGCATTTTGCACCGAGGGTGATGGCGTCAGCGTGACGATGTCGCAGTCGGGCCAGGCAGACCGAATGATCGCCTTCTCCTCGTCGAGGGAGCGACGCCCCACCTGGTCGAAGAGCCTCTCGTGCATCCGTGCCCGCTTCCGCTGCATGGTTGCCGCCATGGGCGCCACGACAAGTACGAGATCCAGGGCCGTGCCTGTCCCGAGAACGAGGTCGGCATGGGTGCCGGAAGCGACACCGCCGTCGACGTATAAGCGGTCGCCTATCGGATAGGGTCGGAAGAGGAGCGGGATAGAGGCGGAAGCGGCGACCGTTTCGGCCAGACCGGCATCCGGAGAGCCGTCGGTGCCGAAAGCCGTTCGACTTCCCGACTCGATGTCATAGGCGACGATGGCAGTTGGCTTGGCCGGCCAGCCAATCGCTGCCTTCTCGCCGATCTGTGTCGTCACCCACTCTGCGAGGCCGGCAGCAAAGTACGGTGCTGGGGAGCCCATGAACAACGTCAGGCCGGGCTTGCGCAACCCTGGAGCGAGACCGTGTCGAACCCACTTCCTCATCTGCGCGCTCCCACCACGCTGATAGATGTGTCTCCTGATGCGTTCGGCCACGTCCTGGCGGTCGTCGCCGGGGTGGACGAGGGAGTCGAGGTTCAAGGCGTTGTGACGAACCAACGAGCTGACGAATGAGCCGGACGAAGTGCCCACCACGACCGCAGCGTCGTCCGGGTTCCATCCGGTTGCCAGCTCGACTGCCATGAGCGTGGCTATTTCATATGCGGCCCCGGTGATCCCACCGCCTCCCAGGACCAGACCTACCTTTGACACCTTCATCAGGATAGAGGCTGCGATTCCACTTTCATTACCGTGTCAGTGTGACGGGGAAGAGATCAACGCCGGCGGTTGATGGGAAGTCCCTGGTTGAACTGCTGGAAACATGGGGTCAAGTGCCCAGCGATCCCATGCTCAGCGAGCACACCAGAGTGCGTCTGAGCGAGGGTCAGGGACTCGTTCTGGCTAACGGACAGCCACCTGACGCCCTCATCACGCTCGTCCCCGGAACGGGAGATGCGGCGGGATTGGTCGAGATAGCCGGCGAATCCGTCCAGTCACGTCGTCATGCGTGGGAGAAGGCATCTGAAGAAGTCTTTCAACTCGCTCGAGACCGAGGCATTTGCAAGATCTTCGTGCTTGACCGGGACGGCTTCGTCTCCGGCGGTGCTGAAGTCGACTCGGTGTTGAGGTTGTCTTGCCAGCTGTCATCAGCCCGGCAGGTAGACATCGGAGAAACCGCCTCCGACGCGGATCTTGCGCAGATCCTGGATCTGAACAACCGCGCTTTTGCCGGACATCCCGAGAATGGAAACTGGTCGTTAACCGATCTGGCCCTGCGCCTGAGACAACCGTGGTTCCGCTGGGACGGTCTGCTCCTCGCTCGAGAGGCCGGCTCTGTATCAGGATTCTGCTGGACGAAGATCCACCCGGACGGCGTCGGAGAGATTTACGTGTTGGCGGTGCATCCGGAGCGAGCAGGGGAGGGATTGGGCTCTAGCCTCGTCGAGCGGGGCCTCAGCTATCTCAAGAGCGTGACGACTGCTGATGAGGCGATCGTCTACACAAGTGCAGGTAACGATGTTGCTCGCCGGCTTTATGACAGTCTGGGCTTCGACGTCGATCGAGAGACCCGCCGACTGCGTTTCGATTCTCTCTGATTTGTGTCAGCCGAATTTCCGACCACAGCCGGAACACCGGGTGTCGCCTTCTGCCGTTGGGCCGTAGCACCACGGGCACGGGAGATCGTCACCTTTCTGGTCGTGGAGATTCACCACCAGTGAGGGATTGACGTCATATCTCTGCTGTCCCCGGATGCCTTTGGCCAAAGCGAACAGACCCGTGGTCGCCGTGGCGGCCATCAAGACTTCGAACAAGCGTCCGTCCTCCTTGCCATGTGCCACGGAGGCTAAGACTGACAGCGTCGATTTTCGCGGATTTAGCCGATCGCCCGCGACTCAGCCGGTGGGGGCGGCGCAACGTCGCCACTCACCTTGACCAGGACAGAGAACACACCCGGGGCGGGCTCTTCGAAGTGGATGTCAGGTCGCCCTTCAAGCGACTTCGCTAGCCGCCTGACCGTCGGTGTCCGAGGTTCGCGGCCGTCACGAAGCACAAAACGGCCACCTGGCTTGACGCCCTCCCACCAGCGCTCGAACATCATGGCCATGCGATGATCGCTGAGGGCGATGTCGCTGAATACGAGGTCGAACATCTCCGAAGGCACGGGATAGGTTTCGGCGTCGGCCTGCAGCACCTCGACTCTCGATGAGATCCCAACTTTGGTCAACGCATTACCGAGCGCCTCGTCATATGAGATCTCCGGGGCCCCGAAGTGCCTGGCGTTGGCCGCCTCGAGAGCGCCGTTCTCGAGTGAAAGGACGCGTGCGCCCGCCGATGCCATCAGGAAAGTGGTGCCGCCCTTCGCTCTGCCCAATTCGGCGACTCGAGGGCTCTCGAGCGCTTTGATCGTGTCGTAGAGCCAGGCGGCCTCCTCCAACATGAGGAGCGCAATCCCCCGGTTCGCGTAATTCGAAGAGAGCAGCCAGAGGAGGTCTTCGAAGTCGTCGGTCTCTTGGACGGTGGATGGGAGCCGAGCGTCGATCCGCTCCGCGTCATGGAGTTGCCTGGTTCCCAACCGGTGGAGAAGAAAGTCCCTCGCTTCGCCGTCCTCGAGCATCTGATCCACAAGACTTCGAAATCGTGAGCTCCGGCTCGCTCGGACGAGCGTGGATGACAGCAATGAAGCGATGCGTGATACCGACACGACCTCCTCCTGCGCGAAGAGATATGAGTTATGAGGCGAACTTTTACCCGCGCCAGTGGCTAGTGACTCGCATTCGCTTCGAGATTTTTCGCGAGGCGCGTCAGGTGCCGAGGACTGCTTCGGTGAGGTCGTCTACCAGGTATTTGAGGTCACCGAGACGACCTTCTCTGACCTCAGCGGCATCGAGCATCATCGTGGCCGCGTGATAGGCCACCCAGGGCCGGTAGCTGCTCTCGGCGAGCTCGGCGCCGTAGCCACTACGGAAGGCCGCGGCCGCATCTTCTCCGATCGAGTCGGCGAATCGCCAGACGGCGAGTGTTAGATCCCACTCTGGCGGTGCGAGTGTCGCCCACTCCCAGTCCACGAGTGTCACTGCGCCTTCCTCGTTGACAACGAACTTCGAAGGTGTCGGCCGGGTATGCGCGGTGACCGACTGGCTTGCATGGGGCGGGGTCATCTCGAGAGCCGCGTCGAGCACGCGCTGGTCGAGGCCAAAGCGACGGCGAAACCTGCCTAGCCGGGTGATCGTCGATTGATAATGCGACTCGACGTATTCGTCGTCGATGCTCGTCGCCAGATTCGTGATCTCTGCATCTGCCTGATGTACACCCCGCAGGACCTCGCCGGCAGCCTCGACGGCGTCGAGGTTCTTCGGCAGGTTCCCGAGATTCCAGTTCCCACCGTCGGTCATCGAAATCCAGGCAAGATCGCCCGAGACACCAGAGTCGATCAGAGTCGGTACGCCTGGTGTCCCCTCCAGCGACTCGAGAGCGCGACGCTCGCGGCGTTCCCTCGAAGGCACCGGATAGACCTTGACGACGATCGAGCCTCCCTTTTCGTCAATGACCCGGAACACCTTGTTTGCCCCTGCAGAGAGCTCACGGAGAGTGGTGTTGGGGTGGGAGCTCTCGACAAGCTCACGTGCGTTCATAGATGTCTTGCTTCCTGTGCTTCGGGAAATGGTGGGTTGGTTTCAGCGGGGGCTGAGTATTCTGCCGGACCCAAGGCTAGTGAGAGTTGAGCAGTTGTCTATTGATCTCGAGTACCCCGATGGCAGCGTGGTGCAGCATCCCGACGGCGTTACCGGGCGGGAAGTGGCCGAGTCGATCGGCCCTGGCCTTGCCCGCGCTGCCGTGGCGGTCAAAGTCGACGGAGAGCTCCGAGACCTCGAAAGGCCCATAGGAGGCTCAGGCTCCTTTGCGGTGATAACCCTCGCCGATGACGACGGCCTTCACATCCTCCGCCACTCGTCGGCCCACGTCCTGGCCCAGGCCGTCCTCGATCTCTATCCGGGCTCTACGTTTGCCATCGGGCCTGCCATCGAAGACGGCTTCTACTACGACTTCAAGGTCGACGAGCCCTTCACTCCCGAAGACCTGGAGCGAATCGAGTCGAGGATGAAGGAGATCATCGAAGAGGACCAGCCATTCGTCCGTGACTCGGTATCGGTTGACAATGCGCTCGAGATCTTCTCCGACCACCAATTCAAGAGGGAGATAATCGCCGACGTCGACCCCAGCGAGGTCTCCCCGGGCGAGGACGTCACCTTGTATCGCAACGACGGGTTCGTCGACCTATGCCGGGGGCCGCATCTGCCTTCGACTGGCCGGATCCCGGCGGTGAAGCTGACCAAGACCTCCGGGGCCTACTGGCGGGGTGATCAGGCGCGTGACCAGCTCCAGCGCGTCTACGGCACCGCGTGGCCTTCCCAGAAGGACCTGGAGGAGTATCTCGTCCGCCAGGAAGAAGCAGAGAAGAGAGATCACAGGAAGCTGGGGAACGAGCTCGACCTCTTCAGTTTTCCTGAGGAGCTCGGACCAGGGCTCGCCGTATGGCACCCCAAGGGCGGCATGCTGAGAAAGGTGATTGAAGACAGAAGCAGGCAGATGCACGAGAAGTACGGCTTTGAATTCGTGTTCAGCCCGCATCTGGCCAAGGCCGACCTTTGGGAGACTTCCGGTCACCTGGGGTACTACGCCGAGAACATGTATCCCGGGATGGAGCTGGACAACGACCAGGAGTACCGGGTCAAGCCGATGAACTGCCCCGGGCATGTCCTCATCTACAAGAGCAGGGCGCGCTCCTACCGGGACCTGCCAATTCGGCTCTCCGAGTTAGGTGGCGTCTACCGCTACGAGAAGTCAGGCGTCGTCCACGGGCTTCTCCGGTCGCGAGGTTTCACCCAGGACGACTCGCACACTTTCTGCACCGAAGACCAGCTCGATAGCGAGCTGCGGATGCATCTCGACTTTGTGGTCGCCTGGTTGCGTGACTCGGGATTCGAGGAGTTTGAGGCCGACCTGAGCACCCAACCTGCGAAGTCTGTCGGGGAGCAGTCGCGGTGGGATTTCAGTGAGAAGACACTCGGAGCCGTGCTCGACTCTTCCGGGATCCCCTACAAGGTGGCCGAGGGGGAGGGCGCCTTTTACGGTCCCAAGATCGACCTGCATGTGAGAGACGCAATAGGTCGGCGTTGGCAGCTCTCCACTATTCAGCTCGACTTCACTCTCCCTGAGCGATTCGAGCTCGAGTACACATCTGCAGACAACACATCGGAACAGCCATACATGATCCACTGCGCCAAGGCCGGCTCGCTGGAGAGGTACATGGGTGTCCTCATCGAGCATCATGCCGGAGCCTTCCCTGCGTGGATGGCTCCAGTCCAGGTGACGATCGTCCCCGTCGCAGACCGGCACATCGGGTACGGCTCAGAGGTCAGGGCGCTGCTCGAGGGTCGAGGGCTACGCGTGGAGTTGGACGAGTCGGGTGACACCGTGGGCGACAAGATTCGGAAGGCCATCACACAAAAGCACCCGGCTGTGATCGTCGTTGGCGACAACGATGTCGAGGCCCGGACGGTCGGCTTGAGAATGTACGGCGAGGACAGGGATACCCGAGGGGTCCCATTGACCGAAGCAGTCGATCGATTGGCCGAGATGGCCGAGGCCCCGCCGTTATGAGTGACGACGCGCGCATCGACCGCAGCGGGATCCACATCGAGAAGGATCTTGCTGACGCCGTCGCCATCGAGGAAGAGCTCGACTCGAATGTGGTTGGGCCCTATCGGTTTCCGTCACCACAACGACGCCGGACCGCCGGTTGGGTCTATGTGGCAGCAGCTCTCATCGTGGCAATCACCGTCGATGGCGGTTGGGTTCCGGCGATAGGGTTATTGGCTCTTGCGGCTTGGCACTTCGCATCGGCGTGGCCGCTGGAAGTGGATGAGAACAGCGCTCTCCGCGTGGCCGGTCAAGCTGTCGAGTTCCCCGTCGGGCATGCGTCAGGTGCGGTCACCTTCAAAGGCTGGCGCTCGCGGCCCCGCTGGGCCGTCATCCTCTACTCGGGGACCGAGCCGCCCGACCGACGGGCGTTGGTGGTTGTGGACGCCGTCAATGGGGGAGTCGCAGAAGACGTTTATGTCGAGGACATCCCCGCCGTCTGAGTTCTATCGCTCATCGATGGGAACGTAATCGCGAGTCTCCGGGCCGACATACAGCTGGCGCGGCCGGAAGATCTTCGCCTGGGGGTCGGCTGACAGCTCTCTCCACTGAGATATCCATCCCGGAAGCCGGCCCATGGCGAAGAGCACCGTGAACATGTCTGTCGGGAATCCCATCGCCCGGTAGATGATCCCGGAGTAGAAGTCGACGTTGGGGTAGAGCCTGCGCTCGACGAAGTAGTCATCATTCAGAGCGACCTGCTCCAGCTCCATGGCCACCTCGAGGAGTGGATCATCGACCCCCAGGGCATCCAGGACTTCCTCGGCGGCTTTCTTGATGATCCGGGCTCGAGGATCGAAGTTCTTGTACACCCGATGGCCGAAACCCATCAAGCGGAATGGATCGTTCTTGTCCTTTGCCCTCTTGACGAACTGGGATGTGTCGCCGCCCTCCGAGACGATCATGTCGAGCATCTCGAGGACTGCCTGGTTGGCGCCTCCATGGAGCGGACCCGAGAGGGCGTGAATGCCGGCGCTTATGGAGCTGAAGATGTTGGCATGCCCCGAGCCGACCAGCCGAACGGCCGATGAGGAGCAATTCTGGCCGTGATCTGCGTGAAGTATGAGCAGCATGGTGAGCGCGTTGGCCACAACCGGGTCGACGACATACTCCTCTGCCGGCACGCTGAACATCATCTTGAGGAAATTCGACGAGTAGTCCAAGGAGTTGTCCGGGTAGACATAGGGCTGATGGACGGAGTACTTGTACGACCAGGCCATCATCGTGGGCGTCTTTGCGATCAGTCGCCGGGCGCTCAGGTCAACTGCTTCCTCGTCGAGCGGGTCGAGAGCGTCGGGGTAGTACGTGGCGAGGGCCGAAGTCGCTGACGCCAGGATCTGCATGGGATGGGCGTTGTGCGGGAAGGCCTCGAAGAGGTACTTCATATCCTCCCGAAGCAGTGTGTGACGGGTTATCGCGTCTTCGTACTCTTCGTACTCGGTCTTGGTCGGGAGTTCCCCGTATTGCAGCAGGTAGGCGACTTCCAGGAAGTCGGACTTCTCGGCCAGCTGTTCGATCGGGTATCCCCGGTAACGGAGGATCCCCTCTTCGCCGTTGATGTAGGTGACGGCCGACAGGCCTTCGGCAGTGTTCGCGAAGCCACGGTCGATCGTGACCAGGCCCAGCTCGGATCGGAGCTTCCCGATGTCGACGCCGGTGTCGCCTTCGGTGCCGCTGTGGCTGGTTAGCTCGAGCTCCTGTTCTCCATACCTGAGCACTGCGTCTGGCATCCGATTCCTTTCTGAGGCCCGTCAGTCTTCGGTGTCACGAGCCGAGGCGATGACTTTCTCCGCCTCATTGTGCGGCATTTCGGCGTAGTGGTCGAACTCAACCTCAAAGGTACCTCGTCCCGACGTCAACGAACGCAGCTCCGCCGCATATTGCTGGATCTCGGACATTGGCACTTCGGCTTCGACCGAACGAAGAGTGCCCTCGCCTTCCATGCCGAGTACACGTCCCCGCTTCGAGTTGATATCGCCCATCACGTCGCCGATGTGATCTGCAGGCACGATGATCTTCATTTTCATGATCGGCTCGAGCAGAATCGGGCGCAATGAGCTCGAGGCAGACCTGAAAGCCTGTATCCCCGCCATGCGGAATGACAATTCGTCGGAGTCGACGGGGTGGTACTTGCCGTCGTAGAGCTCGGCAGCCACGTCGACGACGGGATAGCCGGCGACGATGCCGCGTTCCAGGGCCTCTTGGACTCCCTTGTCCACGGCCGGGATGAACCCTCGGGGCACTGATCCGCCTTTGATTGAGTCGATGAACTCATACCCGGACCCACGCGGCTTGGGGGAGAAGCGAACATACGCCACCCCGAATTGTCCGCGACCACCGCTCTGCTTCTTGTGCTTCCCTTCGGCTTCGCCGGTTCGCGTGATCGTCTCCCGGTAGGGGATCTTCGGGAGGCTGGAGTCGATCTCGACGCCGTACCTTCGCAGGATCCGCTGCAGGGTGACCTCGATGTGAGAGTCACCGAGGCCGGAGAGGATCGTCTCACCGGTGTCGGCCCTTCGGCTGACCCGGATGGTCGGATCCTCCTGCTCGATGCGATGCAATGCCGTCGAGAGCTTCTCCTCGTCCTGATTCGAGTGGGGTGTGATGGCCACCTCGGCGACCGGGCTCGGGTAGGCCACGGGTTCAATCACCACGTCGCTGCCTGGGCTTCTGAGTGTGTCCCCGGCCCGGGTCTCCTCGACCTTCGCCACGGCGCCGATACCACCGGTGGGAAGCTCCGACACCTCATGGTGCTCTTTGCCCTGAAGCTTGTAGAGGTTGTGTAGTCGGATTTGGCCGCCTCGGGCTAGATCGAGGTGTTGGTCGGCTTTCACTGTTCCCGAGTAGATCCGGAACAGGGAGATACGGCCGACGAAAGGGTCTGAGATGGTCTTGAAGACATAGGCGACCACGGGTCCCTCGAGCCCGGGCTCGATCGCCTCGCCGGAAGCCAGCTTGGGCATCGGGCGTTCCAGGGGGTTCGGCCCGTAGTCGACGATGAACTCGAGGAGGAGGTCGATGCCAACGAGCTTGTCTGCCGACGTGACCAGTACCGGATCCATGGTCCCGCTGACGATCCCTTCGTGGACGGTCTCGACTATCTGGTCCCTCGTGGGCTCTTTACCCTCGAAGTAGGCCTCCAGGAGCTCGTCATCGGTCTCGACGACCGTCTCGATCAGGGAGGTGTGAGTCGCATGGACCTGGTCGGCGATTTCCTCCGGAAGCTCTATCTCCTTGCCCTTGGGCGCTCCCGTGTATTCGTAGGCGCGTTCACTGGCGATGCGCACCAAACCTCGGAGGTTCTGCTCTGCCCCTATCGGCATCTGAATGGGAGCGACTGCTTTACCGAACGACTCGCGCAGCTGGCTCAGGGTTCTCTCGAAGGAGGCGCGCTCGCGGTCGAGTTTCGTGATGACGATGGCGCGGGGAATTCCTTCTTGCCCAGCGACGTCCCATAGCTGTTCTGTCTGAACTTCCACACCGTCGACGGCCGATACGGCGAAGAGGGCCATATCGGCGGCGCGCAACGCGGCGCGAGCATCACCGGCGAAGTCGCTCGCTCCCGGTGTGTCGATGATGTTGATCCTGTGCCCGGCCCACTCCATGGTGGCAACTGCCAGGCTGAGTGAGATGCCCCGCTCTACTTCTTCGGGTTCGTGATCGAACAAGCTCGTGCCCTGTTCCACCGATCCTTGACGCTTCGTCGTGCCCCCGACGAACAGCATCGCCTCGGCGAGCGTGGTCTTTCCAGAGCCACCGTGTCCGACCAGAGCAACGTTCCGAACTTTGTCGGGTTGCACAGAAACCTCCTCGGTAGGGGGTTTCGATCCTAACGCCAGTGTGCCCGTCGAGGTTCTGGCCGCACCTCGCGGAGTCGGGGAGTCATGGCCTCCCCTGCTAATTTCGACCCTTCATGATCGACATGAAGGTCCGTCCCCGGATCACGAGATTCCTGGTTCCAATGGGAAAGGGCCTTGCCGCCATTGGCGTCACCCCCGCGATGATGACGGTCTTCGGGCTGTCGATAACGATCGTCGGCTCGGTGCTGATCGCGAACGGCTTCCTCAAGACTGGCGCGGCCATCGTTCTCCTCGGATCTGCCCTCGATGGGCTCGATGGGTCGATCGCTCGGGTGACCGGGACGGTGACCGACCGGGGTGCCTTCCTCGACTCTGCCTTCGATCGACTGGGGGAGATTGCCGCTTTTGCCGGCCTTGGAGTGGCCAATGAAGGCAACGGCCGCGCCCTGCTCCTCATCGTCCTTGCGATTGGAGGGGCGATGCTCGTGCCATACATGAGGGCTCGGGCAGAGGCAAACGGCGTGAAGGGCAAGGGCGGGCTGATGGGCCGCGCCGAGCGGGTACTCCTCTTCACGGTGGGAATCATGCTCGGCTTCGTCGAGCCGATGTTGTGGATCTTCGTCATCCTGGTCTGGTTCACCGCCGGCTATCGATTCGCCACCACTTACCGCGCGATCCCGTGAAGCACCTAGCGGCGTACCTGGCGCTTCGGCTGGGTGTCGGGCTCGTCGGGGCCCTCCCGGCAAGCTGGGCTCGCAGGCTCGGCGAAGTCGGAGGTCTCGTGTGGCATCGCTTCGCCACGGGTCGGCGTCTGATGGCACAGCGTCACATGCGGAGGGTCCTGGGGCCGGACGCCGATGACGAGGAGGCGGCGCGGTCGGTCATGAAGTCATACGGGCGCTACTGGGCCGAGGCTCTATGGGCGAGAGCTAGGCGAGTCCCCGAGATGATGGCACGGACCACTGTGGACGGGCTGGACAAGATCGAGTCGGCGCGTGACGCCGGCAAAGGGATGATCTACGACCTTCCCCACATGGGGAACTGGGAGGCCGCTGCTCCAATCGCCGTGAACATCGGCGTACCTGTGGTCGCCGTCGCAGAGAAGCTCGCCAACGAGAGGATCACCGATTGGTTCACCGAGATGCGAGCTGAGTTCGGGATCGAGATCGTGCTCGCCACCGGTAGTGCCACTGTCATGAGGGCTCTCGAGGCCGGTATTGCCGCCAACAAGGCCATCGCATTGCTCTCTGATCGTGATCTGAAACGACGAGGTGTCGAAGTCGAGTTCTTTGGGGAGAGGACCACCATGCCGCCTGGCCCCGCCACGCTCGCCTTGCGCACCGGCGCCCCCCTGTTCCCCGTTGGCTGTTACTTCAGCGACGGCGGTCATCACGTGGTCGTGGGAGACCCAATAGCTGTGCCAGAAGGGGGATCGCGCTCTGAGAAGGTACAGCTGATGACACAAGAGTTGGCCGGCCGTCTCGAGCAGATCATCAGGGCTCAACCGAGGCAATGGCATCTAGTTCAGCCCAACTGGCCCTCAGACCGGGAGTACGAATGAAAGTCGGTGTCGTCTGTCCCTACGACCTGCTGGCGCCCGGCGGCGTCCAACAGTTGTGCATCGAGCTGGCTGACCTGATTCGGGAGGGCGGGGACGATTGTGTCGTCGTCGGGCCCGGTCGTCTCGACTCGAAGACACCGGAGGGTGCCGTGCCCGTCGGCGCAACCATAGGAGTGCGAGCAAACGATTCCGTCGCCCCGGTGGCAATCACGCCCAAAGCGTGGCGAAGGATGAAGAACGCTCTCGATGGTGTAGATGTCGTTCACATTCACGAGCCTTTGGTCCCACTGGCCGGATGGGCGGCGCTCAGCGTCGACAAGCCCAAAGTGCTGACCTTTCACGCCGACGCTCCAGACTGGGTTGGAGTCGCCTACAAGACGATGCCGTGGTTGGGTCGAGCGATAGGAGATTCCGTCCTCACCGCAGTCAGCCCGTCCGCCGCAAGGTCGATACCCGACTCGTGGGGAGTGTTGAGGATCATCCCTAACGCCATCAACGTCTCGGCCTTCAACATCGACGTCGAACGCATATCGAAGAGGATCGCCTTCCTCGGCCGGGATGAGCCGAGAAAGGGCCTCGACGTTGCCTTAGAAGCATTCACGCAGGTACGCGACGTGCATCCTGACGCCGAGTTGATCGTCATTGGTGCAGAGCGAGCCGGAACAACTCCTCCTGGGGTCAGCTACAAGGGCTTCGTAATCGGGTCCGAAAAGGCGCGGCTTCTGGCCTCGAGCTCCGTCTACCTAGCGCCCAACACAGGTGGCGAGAGCTTCGGCATCGTCCTTGCCGAGGCAATGGCTGCTGGTTGTGCCGTCGTTGCATCTGATCTCGAAGCGTTCCGGGCAGTCGTAGGGAGCGAAGCTCGCTTGGTCCCGGTCGGGAACGTCGCTGGTTTCGCAAGTGAGATAGCTGAGCTCCTCGCAGATCCGGAGGCCTGTCGTCGCCTCGGCAATGCCGGACGCGCACGCGTCCAGCGCTTCGATTGGTCCCATGTCTTCGACGAGTACCGGAGTGCCTACGAGGATGCGATTGCTGGCGGGTAGAGAGGCGATTCCCGGTACCATTGGAATCTCCCCAAGGAGCTGAAGTGGAACAAGGAACTACACGAGTTAAGAGAGGCCTCGCCGAGATGCTCAAGGGCGGGGTCATCATGGATGTGGTCACTGCCGACGAGGCGAAGATCGCCGAAGAAGCCGGCGCAGTTGCGGTCATGGCTCTCGAGCGGGTGCCATCGGACATCAGGCGCGACGGTGGCGTGGCCCGCATGTCGGATCCGGCCATGATCGAGGAAATCAAGGCTGCCGTGACCATCCCCGTGATGGCGAAGTGCCGCATCGGCCACTTTGCCGAGGCTCTGGTTTTGCAGTCACTCGGAATCGACTACATCGACGAGTCGGAGGTCTTGACACCCGCCGACGAGGAGCATCATGTCGACAAATGGGCCTTCACGACACCATTCGTCTGTGGCGCCCGCAACCTCGGCGAGGCTTTGCGGCGCATCGGCGAAGGCGCCGCCATGATCCGGACCAAGGGTGAGGCCGGCACCGGGAACGTCGTGGAGGCGGTTCGTCACATGCGAACGGTCACCAATGAGATGCGAGCCGTGGCCAGCATGGACGAGGCGCAGTTGATGAGCGCCGCCCGGGACATGGGCGCTCCCTACGACTTGGTTCGTGAGGTTGCCGAGACCGGAGCTCTTCCCGTCGTCAACTTCGCGGCCGGTGGCATCGCCACGCCTGCAGACGCCGCACTGATGATGGGTCTCGGGGTGGATGGCGTGTTCGTCGGCTCAGGGATTTTCAAGAGCAAAGACCCGAAGGGGTATGCACACGCGATTGTCGAGGCCACCACCTTCTGGAATGAGCCAGAAGTCGTCGCCAAGGTGTCCCGCGGCTTGGGTGCTGCCATGCCTGGCCTCGAGGTGAGGACGATGAGCGAAAGCGAGCGGATGGCCGGACGGGGCTGGTGACATGACCGCGGTCGGTGTTCTCGCCTTCCAAGGTGACTTCCGCGAGCACCTGGCCATGCTCGAATCGCTTGG
>QQVI01000224.1 GCA_003388545.1 Actinomycetota bacterium | reverse complement strand
AGACCCCCTCCTTGATCGGAGCACCCAACGACCCATCCGAATTCACGTCGTAATACTTGAACACCCCATCCGAAGACCGGTAGAAGAAAAACTCGTCCTGACCGTCTGCCGTCAGGTCAACTGCCGTTATCGAATCCCAACCAAGTGAGTAGACACCCTCCTTGATCGGCGCTCCTAGGGACGCGTCGACGTTGAGGTTGTAGTACTTGAAGACACCATCCGAGGACCGGTAGAAGAAGAACTCGTCGTTCGGGACGGTCTCGCAGTCCTGGCGGAACTCCCCACCGCACGCATCGGACCCGCTGCCTCCAAAGAGCCTGTCGAACCCCGAGCCACCGATGAGCACATCGTCACCCGCGCTTCCACAAATCGAGTCGTCGCCCTCCAGGCCAAAGACCCAATCATGGCCGTATATGGAATGGATGACGTCGGCCCCATCTGTGCCCCAGATCACGTCGTTCCCGGGTGTTCCGAAGATCGTCGGCGCCTTGCCGTCACAGACAAGAGTCTTCGGATCGAAGCCGAAGTTCACAGGGATCACCTGTGTCCGAAGACTTGCCAAAGTCGCGTAGAAGATGCCGCCCGGGCATGTCGTCGAGCCCAGATCACGGTGACCGACAATCGATGCCGATGAGAACTCCTCCCCCTCCTCAAAACCCACAGCGCCGGCACCAGCGACGAGGGTCACCGAGCCTTCGGGGTCGATCGAGTGCCAACCCGTCAGCCATTCGAGGATCTGGCGTAATCCCTCGATGTTCTCTGCAGTCGGCGACGCCGAGTCGAAGTTGCCCATCATTGCAACACCCTGGGTCTGGCTGTTGAACCCTGCGGTGTGGGCCCCACGGATCGGAGACGTCTTCGATCCCGTCCGTCCTTCCCAGACGGTCCCGAAGCGGTCGACCAGGAAGTTGTACCCGATGTCGTCCCAGCCGCGTCCGTTCACGTGGTACAGGCAGTGACCGAGAATGATCCCGGGAACGTCGGACGGTGAATAGCTGTTTGACGCGGCGGTGTGGTGGATGACAATGGCCTTAGCAGAGCTGAAGTTGAGCTCGGCTCCCTCCCGACGGCAATCCTGCGTGTCCCACTCGGAGCGATTCTTCACGAACGCCGCTCCCGTCCAGGAGGGAGCTGGCGGCGCGCCCACACTCAGAGGGGCCGTTCCGGGAAGGCTTTGATCTGACGTAGCCAGCGACTGGGTAGATATGAGCATCGCTTCAGCTCCGGTTGTGGACCCTGCGATGACGAACCGAGCTGCAGTGGCGGACCCCGTATACACGGGAGATGATCCAAATCGGCTCTCCCCCTCATCAGGCGCATGGTCGGGATCCACGGGCACGTCGATCCACTCCCCCCAGGCCCCGCTCTTGTCCCGAACCTGAAGCCACAGATGTGACACCTGCCCGCTGTCCCAGAGGAGGCCGATCATGTCGAATGGAGCCTCGACGTCAACAGAGATCTCGAGTGCTTCACTCGCCTCGGAAGCGGGTAGATCGACATCCTGCGGTGGCGGACTTCCGAACTCGACTGGCGTGGTCGTGACCGCATCGGGGAGTGAGTCGATGGCAGCCCCGCCTTCTCGGGTGCCCGCAACGAGCAGGAGTAGACCGAGGCCCAGGAAGACAACCCATCTGCGCATTGGGGCGATGCTATTGCTACCGGGGATTAAGTCGTGGAAGCTCGAGCAGACGCCTTCAGGAGCTCGACTTCTCGGCTCACCGTCGACTCTGGTCCTGTTTGCTCGCGAGCACGCTTGGCGGCGACCCGCGACATCTCTTCGAAACGCTCGGGATTCTCATAGAGCATCGAGATTCCGGCCGCCAACCCGGTCACATCGTCGGGTTCAGCCAGCCAACCGGCCTCATCGTCAACGAACTCGGGGATGGCTGCCACCCGATTGGTTACCGGCACAAGGCCAGAGGACATGCCTTCGCCGAGCGTCATGCCCTGACTGTCCCACCGAGTGGGTATGAGGAGAACACCGTTGTTTCCGTATATCTGTGCCATTTCCTTCGGGTCCATGAATCTCCGGACCACGGTCACATTCGGGAACTTGTGCAAGAAGGCCGTATCCGCTTCGAAGTGCCGGCCATCGCCATAGATCTCAAAAGAGATGTCTTGAAAATAGTCCGTCTTGGCCAGTGCCTCGATAGTGCCGGCAAGTAAGTCGGTTCCGTAGTTCCTCGCCGTGAAGCTGCGGACAGACACTACGCGGGTCCGATCGCCAGCCGATTTTGGGTGATAGGAGAAGTTGTCTGTGTCGATGACGTTGTGGATGATGTGTGCCTCACTAGCGCGCACGCGAGCGAACCTCTCAGCCACATCTCGCATGAACTGTGAGACGAAGATCTTGGACACTCGATGATCTACAAAAAGCTCGCTCAGGAGCTTCCTGCGGTCCACTTGGCGGGCGTCCCAGTACGCCGAGTTCGCTGCAATCTCCTCAGTCGAGTAGTTGTAATCGAGTTCCTGCCATTCCCGAGCCTCGAAGCCGTGAATCCAGACATGTATGGGAATTCGACCTAGATAGCTTCGCAACCAGGGCCATAGCTCGGGAAGAGGATGATGCCAACAGATTTGTCCCGGCTCCCAGTCCCCAAGGACTTCGTACAACTCGCCGGCGGGAGCCCTCACGACCGTTGCCCCGAACCGCCGATCTGTCCCCGTGTCTTCGGGTTCAGGCACATACACCTGGACCTCGAAACCATGCTCGATGTAGAAGCGAACTCGACGCTCGACGGGCTGGCCGGCGTAGGGCGCTTCGGATGATGGATAACGGGGAGCTATCAGTAGAAGCCGTTTGGGGTTTGGAGCGAAGCGCCTCGGGGTGGATTCCTCATCGCCTGCGGATCCTCGAACCCGGTCCACCAGCCATCGTGGTAAGCCAATGATCTGCTTGTCGATCCGCAGCCGATCGATTCTCTTGTTGTGGGTCCGGACGGCCGAAGCGTTGTCGCGACTCAGGGTCTCCACTTCGCGCAGTCTCGACTCGAGGTTCTCGACCCGACCAACAACCTCGTCGATTTCGCGCGCATACAACCGTTCGCGGGCTCGAGAAGTGTCGTTTTCCTTACCGTCCACGTCAAAGGTCTTCCAATTCGAGGACCAACTCCAGTAGTCCCTCTGTCTGACTTCTGCGGGAGAAACTAGCGCGTTGGGGTCGGCTAGCCCGTGTTGGCACGTACGAGGCGAAGAATCGTTTCAAATCTGCCGGCTCATTCCTGACCCAAAAGACCCCATCGAGCTCAGCCGTCACGTCATGGAGGTTTCCCGTCAGTGGCTCACCATCGGTGACAATGATGATGTCGAGGTCGCATGCGATGTAATCGAACAGCTTTGTCGTCTGTGTAGACGACTCGCCCGAGGTCATCACGATGCCGGCATCAGCACCCCGAATGCTTTTCACCATCTCAACATAGGGCATCAATCCATGGGCACGACCCGATGGGTGGCTCTGCACCGCTTGGGTCAGGGAATAGTCCCGCCCGTAATGATCGAGAAAGACCCGCCCCTCCGGGAGCGCATCGAGAACATCGTCGAGGGGTAGGTTTCTGAAGACAGTGCCGGTGTAGACCACCCGAATCAGGTCAGAATTAGCTCCACCGCCCTCCTCGAAATTCGAGTCGACCACGTCCTCGTTGAAGCCATTGGAGACGATTCTCCTGATCACATCAACGCCAGGGGCGATATCGATGAGGCACTCGTTGTTGACGGAGATCACCGCATCAGCCGCACTGACCATCTCCCTTTCGAGATTCATGAAGAATGCCCTCTGCGGGATGCTGTAGTTGAACCTCGGATTCCACGCGAAAGGGTCCCGGAAGTCGAGAATTACCTTCGCGCCCCACAATTCCTTGAAGAGACTCGCGAGGCGGAAGTAGTAGAAGGGGTTCCCTGACATGATGATCGTGTCGAAGCCAGCATCCCAGGATGGTGCCTCGACTGCGACGCGGTCGGCCCAACTTGCCGATAGCCTATCGACTTCCTGGCGGCGGAGGTCCTCGATGAAGCGCCAGCCATCCTCTGACGTCCGGAGCTCGCCAGGATCGGGCACCACCATCATGCCGGGCAAGCCTTCGGCCCCACGTGTGGCCGTGAGCCACGTCACATCGAGACCTTTCCCTCTCTCCGCAGCCAAACGCGGCAGGTTTCGATGCCAGTAATTGAGCCTCTGTACTGACACGGGAGTTGTCGGAGGAGCGAAATACGACACGAGGAGGATCCGGTGATCTGCTTTTCCGTTGGCCGGCACGACGGCGGAAGAGGCGGTCGTCTCGAGGGCGCCGCCTAACGCACCCAGGAGCCCCTCGATGTCAGAAACATTGATCGGATTGGCAGGGACCAGATGTGCCGCCCGCCACTCCTCCTGGATGCGCGTGGACTTGAGATATACCGCGGTAGCTCCGACCCAGAAGCGCAACATGGAGTACTCGTAAGAAGCCTCTTCGGCGACTGCGACATATGGGACCGGGACGAGATCGACAATGTCCTGAGCAGCTCGAGGCGCCACGTCTGGGCCGACGATCAAGGTCACGTCCACACTGCCCAAGCGCTCGACCTCCTCCTCGACAAACATGGAGATCAGGCTGCCGGCGCCGGCACGGCGGCGGCTGTAGGTTCTCTGGCGGTGTGACTGCGTCCGCTGTCCTGACTCGTAGCGCGAGAGCATGAGATGGCTTGGCTCGAAGTGGGCGACGTCCACCGCTGCGAAGAACATCGAGAGTAAGGCCGGAAAGACACGCTGCTCCCCAAACTCGACAACCAAGACGCGGCGAGTTCGAGAATCCTTGTATTGGTGCCGAAGACGACCCCAGAGATCCGGATCCGGCCGCAGCGCCTGCTCCCCAGGGCGCTTTCGTTGCAACTGGGCGACTGAGTCGATCAACAGATTCGCGACCACTTGTTGCCACTCCGGCGAAGCGACGGCCTCACCTGCGGGGTGATTGTTCGTGGTTCTGCTCATTGACGACGTCGGTGATCGTAACGGGAACACATTGGAACATTGCTTTGCTTGGGCGCGCTTTCGAGGTGGTGCCGGGGCCCTCTGTGCTCAGCACTAGCATCGCCAGATGCCACCGCCCGTTGCCGCTATCTTCTCGGCGCTCCTGATACTCACCGGTGTGTCGAAACTCCGCCGGCCGGACGACACATCCAAGGCCCTGAGCATGCTTGGGATCCCCTTCGCGCCGAGCGTGGCCCTGGGGTTGGGATTGCTTGAGGTGACCGTGGGGGGTACAGCCCTGGCAACGTCCTCGAGCTGGGTGTTTGCAGTCCAAGCAACTCTCTACGCTGGTTTTCTCGGGTGGGTCACGATTGCGCTAGTCCGAAACTTGCCTATCGCCTCATGCGGGTGTCTGGGAACACCGGACACTCCCCCATACTGGGGCCACGTAGTTCTCGACGGAGCAGCAGTCATAGCTTCTACCGCAGCTGCGATCGCCGGGCCGATCACTATCCAGTCATGGTGGGCTGGGATCACGTCGTTGCTACTGATCAGTCTCGGGGTTTGGCTCGCCTGGGAGATCCTTGGAACCGGAGCTCGAGCAGCGAGTCTCTCCAGCCGATGAATGCACTTCTCCGAGCAGCCACTTCGGCAGTGGACCGAAAGACCACCCGCCGAGGATTCCTCTTTCGTTTAGGGATGGCATCAACGGCAATCACGGTCGCTCCACTCAGATTCCTTCTCCGCCCGGTGTCGGCGCAAACCGCTATCTGCGGGCCGGCGCCTGGATGCAATGACGGGTACTCGGCCTTCTGCTGCACGATCAACCGAGGTATCAACAACTGTCCCCCCGGTCACTTCGTGGGAGGCTGGTGGCGCGCGACCGGGTCGTCTTATTGCTCATCCGGCTCGCGGTACTACATCGACTGCCACGCCCGCTGTACTTGTACCGGGTCGGGGAACTTCTGCAGCTCCGGCTGCCAGCCGTGCAGCTGTCATTGCCCCGACACATCCACCTGTGACAAGCGACACGTCTGTTGCGCCCAATTCCGCTATGGCCAGTGCAATACCGGTATCGCGCAAAGCGGGCCAGTGACCTGTCGTGTAGTCACTTGCACACCACCGCATCTCCTCTATGACGCTTGCGGATCGACCGTCCTTTCAGACAACTTCACCGCCAACCAGACCGCCCCTTGCCTGGCACCAGCACCATGACCTCTGTCTATTGGATCGTTATCGCGCTTGGGCTCGTGATCCTCTTCCTCGGGTTGCTGGTGGTCAGCCTCCTCAAGACTCAGGCAGAGATCGTGCGCCGGCTCGACAGTCTCGGCATAAAACTCGATGAGGCGGACTCATCAGCCCCGATCTCGCTGACACCGCCCGCTCGCTCGCGCACTGCGACTTCGGACATCGCAGGGGTGGATCCTTCCGGCGATCCGGTGGTCAAGTCGCTCCACGTCGGCAACGATCCGGTGCTCTTGGCCTTCCTGAGCACGACATGCACTTCATGTTCTGAGTTTTGGGAGTCGTTCGATGACGACTCGATGATGCTCCATGAGGCGAGGTACCGGGTCCTGGTAGTCACCCTCGGCGCGAGCGAAGAGAGCCCAACCCGCGCTGCGAACCTATCTCGAGGATCAGTCGATGTCGTCATGTCATCTGAAGCCTGGGCAGACTTCGAAGTCCCCGGCGCTCCGTATTTCGCAGTTGTCGACCCTCAATCGAGAGAGGTCATCGGAGAGGGATCTGCAGCCGATATGCGAGCCCTCCTCACATTCCTCGGTGATGCCGCGGGTGACCGGCGATGGGACGCGAGACGGATCAGTGATCGCACCGATGCTGACCGCGAGCGCATGATCGACGACGAGCTGAAGCGTGCCGGCATCTACCCAGACGACCCGCGGCTCTACCACGAGCCCGGGGAGGGGGAGGACTGAAGGTATGCCAGTTGACCCAGTCGGCGCCCACGAGGACGAACGGTTCATCGTCTCAATGGAAGGGCTGGCCCTCGACGTCCCGCCCGCTTGGGAAGCGCGCATCAGCCGATCCGGAATCAACGGCAACGACACGGGCACCAGCTACCCGGTGGCGCACGCGGCGACGATTCCGTTGCCCCCGCAGCGCGGCGACTATGGGAGCAATGTCGTGGAGCGGCTTCAGGCGGAAGACGTCTTCGTCAGCCTCATCGAGTTTGGGCCAGAAGCAGTCGACACCCCCCTCTATCCTCGTATCCCCGAACTTCCTCGTTCGATCGAGCCCGCCGAATTCCACCCGCGACAGCTACAGCGGGTGCTTCCAGGCCAAGCAGGCAAGCAGGTCTTCTTCACATTCGAGGATCGCGCCTTTTGCCTATACGTCGTACTCGGGTCTTACGCGCGACGGGCAGCCCTCACAGCACGGCTCGAAGATCTGCTCAAAGGCCTTGTTATCACACCTAGGAGGAGTCAATGATCACCCCCTTGCTATTGATTGGCATCATCACCGCACTCGGCGCGGCGATACGTGGCAACTGGTCGCCATGTGGTGAGTCACTCCAGGCCCAGATCCATCCTCTGGGAGAGAAGAGCAGGGGAAATATCTGGGGTGTGACCATGATGTCATTCACCATCGCGTCAATAGCCGCAGGAGGATCACTCGCAGCGTTTTCCGGGTGGCTGGGGGGGACTCTCTTTGACATCGACGACCTTGCATTGCTGCTGGCTGGTGCTTTTGCCGTCCTTGCGGGCATCCTCGACCTCAGCCCTTTGACCCCATGGACCCCCAGGCGACAGGTCAATGAGAACTGGATCGGCAGGTATCGCGGCTGGGTATACGGCGCCGGCTTTGGAGCTCAACTCGGTGTCGGATTCGCGGTGTTTGTAATGAGCTGGGGCTATTGGGCGATGCTCGCAATCGCATTCGTGTCCGGCTCAGCGCTACATGGAGCGATCATTGGAGCCGTATTTGGCCTGGGCCGTGGGGTCCTGCTCTTCCTCTCAAGAAGGAGCACGACCCCAGAAAGTCTGGTGGCTTTCCATGCCTCGATGATGCGATTCAAGCCCGTCGTCTTTCGAGCTACCGGCATTGCCACGGTGGCGACCGGACTGCTCCTGATGCTTTAGGTGATCAGGCCGACGATTGCGTCCACGGCGTCGTCGATGACCACCGAGCTGCCGTCGATAACGAGATCGGGTGACACAGGCCTTTCATAGGGAGCGTCGATTCCAGTCATATTCTCGATCTCACCTGCCCGCGCCCTGGCATACAGCCCCTTTGGGTCACGACCTTCACAGACCTCGAGCGGGGTGTCGACAAAGACCTCCAAGAACGAGGTCCCACCTTCTTCGTGCCTCGTGCGGGCTGCGTTGCGATCCGCCTCATAGGGTGCGATCACCGGGACCACCGCCACGAGGCCGGCATCAGCCATCAGCCGCGCGACCTCAGTGACTCGTCGTACGTTCTCCGCCCGATCCTCGGGCGAGAAGCCCAAGTCTGAATTCAACCCGAAGCGGAGATTGTCGCCGTCAAGAACTACTGCGTTTCTCCCGGAATTGATCAGCGCTTTTTCCACGGCGAAGGCGATCGTCGACTTCCCGGAGCCGGAAAGACCGGTCAGTAGCACGGTGCAGCCTGGTCCCCCCGTCAGACGATGTCGATCCTCCCGCCGGACATCGCCGTCGTGGCGGACGATGTTCTTCGTCACGTTGCCTTGCCGGTGACCATGCCCGCTGCGACCGTGGAGTTCGTCGCCTCATCGACCAGGATGAACGAGCCTGTCTGGCGGTTCCGACGGTATTCGTCGACAAAGAAGGGAGTGGTCGCCCTCATCCTCACTCTCCCAATCTCGTTGAGGTCGAGTCGGGTTGAGGACTCGTCACGGTGCAGGGTGTTGACATCGAGCCGGTATTGGAGGTCTTTGACCATCACGCGACCCCACTTGGTTGTGTGCTTGATCGCGTACTTCGATCCGACTTCCATTCCTGAGCTCTCCGACATCCAGCAGATCATCGCATCCAAATCTTGCGTCGAGTCGGGCTGATTGTGTGGGCGGCAGATCATGTCACCGCGGGAAATGTCCAGGTCATCCTCGAGTTTGAGCACCACCGACATAGGCGGAGTTGCTTGCTCTACCGGCCCGTCGAAGGTGTCAATCCGGGCAATTCGCGTCGTGAAGCCACTTGGTAAAACCATCACCTCGTCGCCAGGCTTCATGAGCCCGCCTGCAACGGTCCCGGCGTAACCCCGGTAGTCATGAAAGCCGTTCCGGTGAGGTCGCACCACATACTGCACAGGGAACCTCACGTCGATCATGTTGAAGTCGCTGGCGACATGGATCTCCTCGAGAAGCTCGATGACGGTAGGGCCCCGGTACCAGCTCATATTCTCCGAGTAATTGACGATGTTGTCCCCGAGGAGAGCCGAGACCGGCACAAAACGGAGGTCGTGGATCGCCAGCTTGGTGGCGAACTCGCGAAACTCGTCTACCACATCATCGAATCTGTCCTGAGACCAATCGACGAGATCCATCTTGTTCACACAGAGCACAAGGTGGGGCACTCCCAAGAGCGACGCGAGGAAAGCATGCCGCTTGGTCTGCTCGACTACCCCGTTTCTCGCATCGACCAGGATCAGCGCGATGTTGGCGGTGGATGATCCCGTGACCATGTTCCGCGTGTACTGAATGTGTCCTGGAGTGTCGGCGAGGATGAATTTCCTCTTTGGCGTCGAGAAATAGCGGTAGGCAACGTCGATCGTGATCCCTTGTTCGCGCTCGGCGCGCAGACCATCGGTGAGCAGAGCCAGATCGACGTAATCGGTGCCCCGACGCCTGCTCGCATCTTCGACGGAGTCCAATTGATCCTGAAAGATCTGCTTGGAGTCGTACAGGAGCCGACCGATCAGAGTCGACTTTCCGTCATCGACCGATCCTGTTGTGGCGAGACGGACCAGCTCTGCAGTCATTAGAAGTAGCCCTCGCGTTTGCGGTCCTCCATAGCTGCTTCGGCTGTGCGATCGTCGGCGCGGCTTGCCCCGCGCTCGGTGATCCGGGAGACGGCGATCTCTTCGATGATGTCCTCGACTGTGCTCGCTGACGATTCGACGGCGGCGGTGCATGACATGTCACCCACCGTGCGGAAGCGGACCTGCGCCTCGAAGACTTCCTCACCATCGACGCGCTCTATGAATGCCGAGTCAGCCATCAACATGCCGTCGCGTTCGAAAACCTTCCGGCGATGGCTGAAATAGATGCTGGGCAGGTCGACCTTTTCGGCATTGATGTACTGCCACACGTCAAGCTCGGTCCAGTTGGAGATGGGGAAGACACGCACGTGCTCGCCCTGGCGATGACGGGCGTTGTAGAGGTTCCACAGCTCCGGTCTCTGGTTCTTGGGGTCCCACTGCCCGAACTCGTCTCGGAATGAGAACACGCGCTCTTTTGCACGGGCCTTCTCCTCATCGCGTCGGGCGCCGCCAAAGACGGCGTCGAAGCGGTTTTGCTCGATCGCCCTGAGCAGAGGCTCGATCTGGAGACGATTGCGGGATGCCCGTGGGCCCCGCTCCTCGACGATTCGACCGGAGTCAATCGACTCCTGCACCGAGGCGACGATCAGCTCGGCATCGAGCTCATTGATCGTCAGGTCCCGGAACTCGAGAACCTCCGGGAAATTGTGGCCGGTGTCGACGTGCATCACCGGGAAAGGCAGGCGAGCCGGATGGAACGCTTTCACGGCGAGCCGCAACACCAGTGCGGAGTCTTTGCCGCCGGAGAAGAGCAGCACCGGTCTCTCCGACTCGGCGACCGCCTCACGGATTATGTGGATCGACTCGTCCTCGAGCGCTCGAATGTGGTCAGACTGCAAAATCGTCATCACAAAACAGGATACGGGTCGATCCGAAACACGCCACTTAGTTGCCCCACCGCAGGAACCCCCCTGATCCTCTACTTGGCTAGCCCACCTCAATGAGGTGGCGATCAGCCTTGTTGAGATTGTCCACGGAGTCAAGCCCACAAGCCACGATATCTTCGATTCTGACGCCGAATTCCCCGGGAACGTAGATTCCAGGCTCGACGGAAAACGTCATGCCGGCCTCCAGCATGAGATCGTTTCCCTCGACGATATATGGATGCTCGTGCCCCTCCAGCCCGATGCCATGACCGGTGCGGTGGATGAAGTACTCGCCATAACCCGCTTCCTCGATGACCTGCCGCGCCGCGCGATCTACTTCCTGGCACGGCACGCCGGGAGCGATGGCCGCACGCCCGGCCCGGTTTGCTTCATCGACCACGGAGTGCACTTCGCGCTGACGATCTGTCGACTCGCCCGCCACGAAAGTTCGCGTCACGTCGGAGTGGTATCCGTCAATGGTCCCCCCGAAGTCACAGACCACCATGTCGCCACTTTGGACTACTCGCTGCCCGGTCTCATGGTGGGGGGAGGCGCTGTCAGGGCCGGAGGCGACAATTGTGAACCACGAGCGATCGTGTCCTTCTTCGACGACCATCCTGGCAATTTCAGCTGCGATCTCCGACTCCGTTCTCCCGACGAAGCCGACCTCCGAGGGGATGCGGGCCAGGACGCGGTCGGTCGCCTGAGCAGCACGGCGAAGCCGATCGATCTCGTCCGGCTCCTTCCTCATTCGCAGCTCCTTGGTCAGGTCGGTCGCCACCGACCACTCGACGTCAGCCAGACGCTCCTGGAAGGCGAGGAGGAACGAGGACCACATCGTCTCCCCGACGGCAATCGCATCGCTACCGCTCAATCGGCTCGCAATCGACCCCAAGACATCGTCCGTCTCGCCCCAGGGCATCATCTCGAATTGGCCGGTCTCGACGCGTGGTGCTTCCAGCGCCGGCACGAACAGAGTTGGATCACCTTCTGAGGGAACCACGAGCGCAGTGATCCTCTCGAGCGGCATCGCTGTGTAGCCGGAGAAGTAGGGAAGATCAGACCCTGCAGTGAGGAGGACAGCGTCGATCCCACGCTCTGACATGAGGACTTGAAGACGGGCAACACGGGATGCGTAGTCGAACATCGCGTCAGGCTAGGAGGATCGGGACTGTGTGGAGCGTCTGTGGTGGGCTGCTGCCCCCATGCTCAGTCGAGGTCTATCCCAGCCACGACCGACCATCCCTGCGAATAGCCCACACCTGACCGAATCGGCGAGCCGAGTGATCCGCCTGCCGTGACGTCGTAATACTTGAACGTCCCATCGTCTTTGTAAAAGAGAAGCTCGTCATGGCCACCCCCGTCGAGGTCGAGAGCAGTTATCGAGGACCAACCCGGCGTGTAGCCATCTCCTTCGAGTATTGGAGAGCCGAGAGATGCGTCGCCGCTCACGGCATAGAACTTGAATGTCCCATCCGTGCGGTAGAAGAGAAGCTCGTCTCCCCCACCGTCGAGTTCCACCGCCTCGATCGCGGTCCATCCAGTGGAGTAGCCGGAACCGGACTTGATCGGCGAGCCCAGAGAGCCATCGGGATTGACTGCGTAGTATTTGAAGGTTCCATCCGATGACCGGTAGAAGAGCAGTTCGTCCTGATGATCGCCATCCAGGTCGACCGCGGTGATGATCGACCAGCCGCCCGAATATCCGTCTCCTTCGAGCATCGGAGACCCGAGCGCTCCGTCCGATGCAATGTCGTAGAACTTGAAGACGCCGTCATCGCGATAGAACAACAGCTCGTCCTGATTGTCTACATCATCGAGGTCGAGCGCCGTGATCGAGCTCCATGACTTCGAGTATCCACCACCCGAAGTGATGAGGGATCCAAGGGATGCATCTTCATTCACGTTGTAGTACTTGAAGGTCCCATCGTTTCGGTAGAAGAGAAGCTCGTCACTGTCGAGGATCACCTCCAGTCCGACATACACGAACTCCCAAGGCTCGGGCAGCGGGCCCTGGTTGGGAGCGTCCGGGGGGTAGGAAGGGACGAACCCATGAAGCATGGCGTTTTGGTAGTTGTCCGCCGAAATCCACTCGTATGCTCCCGTGTCCTCGAAGCCTCCGATGGTCCCGCCGGCGGCCTTGATGTCGAGGGCGTACCCGGTGTGATGGCGAGACGCGCCTGGTGGGGCGTGGAAGTCGAGAGTGTCGTTGATCGCGGCATCAGACGAGCCATCGAGATCTGCGTTGAATATTGCCTTCTGAGTGGCGACCGACCGGTGCGCGGAGTGGATCACGATGTCGTGACCCGCTGCTGCCGCCGCAGCCTGCAGCGATTCCCAAGCGTCTGCCGTCGCTTCCTGCATCGAATGCCCGTCCTGCACTACCAGCCCGGATGCAGGAGTGGGCCGCATTTCGTAGCCCCTGGCGAAAGCAATCTCCCATATCCGATCGTCCAGCGCTGCGTCACCGGTTATCGATCCTGGTTCGCCGGCCGGTGTCAGATTGGGGAGACGTGAGAACGCCTCACGTACGATATCTGTCCACTCGCTTCCGGCCAGAGCTGGAAATCCTTCGGATGCCTCGGCGGGAATGCCGGGGACGACTGCCAATAGAGCAGCGAATGCGCCGATCAGGAGTCGAGATTGACTGCGGTTATGGAATCCCACCCAAGCGAGTAAACACCATCTTCGACCGGTGCGCCCAACGAACCGTCTGGCTCCACGTCGTAGTACTTGAACGTCCCATCGGCAGATCGATAGAAGAAGAACTCATCGAAGCCGTCTCCATCGAGGTCGACCTTGGTTATCGAGTCCCACCCAAGCGAATAGAGCCCTTCCTTGATCGGGGCACCCAACGAGCCATCCGGGTTCACGTCGTAATACTTGAACGTCCCGTCGGACGACCGATAGAAGAAGAACTCGTCCTGAGAATCCCCGTCGAGGTCGACAGCAGTGATCGAATCCCAACCCGTCGAGTAGACCCCCTCCTGAATAGGAGCTCCCAGAGAGCCGTCCGGGTTCACCTGGTAGTACTTGAAGGTCCCATCAGAGGACCGATAGAAGAAGAACTCATCTTGGCCGTCTCCATCGAGGTCGACCTTGGTTATCGAGTCCCACCCAAGCGAATAGAGCCCTTCCTTGATCGGGGCACCCAACGAGCCATCCGGGTTCACGTCGTAATACTTGAACGTCCCGTCAGAGGACCGATAGAAGAAGAACTCGTCCTGAGAATCCCCGTCGAGGTCAACAGCAGTGATCGAATCCCACCCAAGCGAATAGAGCCCTTCCTCGATCGGGGCGCCCAACGAGCCATCTGGGTTCACGTCGTAATACTTGAACGTCCCATCGGACGACCGATAGAAGAAGAACTCGTCGGCCTTGACCGGATCCAGTACAGGGGCGACGAGGAGGCTGGGAT